>NZ_AEWE02000089.1:0-9175 GCF_000190455.2 Pseudomonas sp. TJI-51 | reverse complement strand
CAGCCAGAGGGTATTGCCCATGCCTGTGCTGCTCTTGATGCCGAATTCACCTTGCATCAGGCCGATCAGCTGCTTGGCGATGACCAGCCCCAGGTGGCCGCCCAGCTTGCTGTTGGAGAGGAAATGGTGGCTGTGCAGTTCGGCCTGCAGCAGGGCCTCGCGGTCTGCGGCCGGCAGCGGCTCGCCACTGTCCTGCACGGCAATGCGCAGGCGTGGCACTTCACCACGCTGATCCAGGGCCACCACCAGCAGGATCTCGCCCTGGTCGGTGTTTTTCAGTGCGTTTTCCAGCAGGCTGGACAACGCCTGGCGCAGCCGCGTGGGGTCACCGCTGATGACCCGTGGCACCTGCGGCTGGGTAAAGCTGATCAGCTCGATGTTCTGCTGTTCGGCCTTGGCGCGGAATATGTTCAGGCAGTCCTCGATCAGCGCGTTGAGGTCGAACTGCACATCATCCAGCTCGATCTGCCGGGACTCGAGCTTGGAAATGTCGAGTATCTCGTTGATCAGGGTCAGCAGTTCGTTGCCCGCGCTGTGGATGGTCTGCACGTAGTCGCGCTGCTTGACCGACAACGGCGTGCCCAGCAACAGCTCGGTCATGCCCAGCACACCGTTCATCGGGGTGCGGATTTCGTGGCTGATCTTGGCCAGGAACTCGGCTTTGGCGTTGATTTCGGCATCGCTGGCAGCCAGTGCCCGGCTGACGCTGAAGCGCTCTTCACTCATGCGCCGCAGGCGTTCGCTGACCGCCAGGTTGAGCAGCAGGCCGCTGGCCACGGCCAGGCCCAGCAAAATGCTCAGTAGCCATGGCGTGGAAGTGCGGGTAAAGCCGAGCAGGGCCGGCAACAGCACCAGGCCACCCAGGTTGAACAGCACCATTGCCAGGCAGAACAGCCGGGCGGGGGCATAGCCCTTGTACCACTGGTAGCTGCTGACCAGCAGCATGCTCACGGTGCCCAGCGCCATCAGGGCGTAGGTCATCAGGTTGAGGGGCAGGGTATCGACGAACAGCAGCACCAGGCCGCTGAGCCCGACCAGCAGCATTTCACCTTGCAGCAAACGGTTCAGCCGGGGCGAATTGCACGGCGAGAAGAAGTGCTGGGTGAAATACAGCCCGGCCAGCCCCGCCAGTACCAGGGTCAGGTAGGCCGCGGGCGTTTGTGCGCTGTGCCATACATGCCACCACGGGCCGCTGAGGTTCAGCAAGATGAGGCCGCTGAGCAGCATCAGGCCGTGATACAGCGCCAGCACCAGGGAAGTGCTGGAGCGGCTGTAGAGGAAGCGGATCAGGTTGTGCAGGATCAGCATCACCAAACCGCCGAACAGCATGCCGAACAGCAGCGGCTGGCGCTGGTCGGCGGCGGCCTGGGCGGCGGGCTCCAGGCTGATGGCCGGGCGCAGCTGGTGTTCGGACACCAGGCGCAGGTAGATGTCCACCGGTTGCTTGCTGTTGGGCAGGGGGAGTACATGGTCGCTGCCGCGCAGGGTGGGGCTGGCATTGCCGGCCTGGCGCCCGTGGTGCAGCTGACGCAGAAGTTGGTCGCCTTCGAGGGCGTAGAGGTCCAGGCCAGAAAGGTCCGGGGCGAAAACCCGCAGCAATTGTTCCTGGTCGCCCGGTTCCAGGCGGTAATGCAGCCACAGGGCTTGTTCTGCCGGTGCGGCATCCAGTTCGGCAAGGATCAGCGGGCTGAACTGGTTACGGTAGCGCTCGGAACGCACGTCGCTCAGTTGCAGGTTGGCCTGTTCATCGAGCAGCACCGACCAGCCCCCGCCATGATCGGCCGCAGCCGGGAACATGCAGAGCAAGGTCAGCAAGCTGACGATAAGAGCTGAGGCAATCCGAAGCCGACGCACTACGAAATCCCTTCTTGGCCGATGTGCCGGGTATCAACTATGCGCGGCGCACCAAGCCGAAGGCAAGGCCCATGGCGGGCCTTGTCGACGAGCCGGGCGCCGGGTGCACAGGGCACCGCGGCGTGCCGGTAGTGGTTACTGCTGGTGTTCACCGCGCTCACGGGCAATGGCCCGGTAGCCGATGTCGGTGCGGTAGAAGCTGCCGTTCCAGCTGACTTCCTTGGCCAGGCGGTAAGCCTGCTGCTGCGCGTCGGCAACGGTGCTGCCCATGGCGGTGGCACACAGCACGCGGCCGCCGTTGGTGACCACCTGGCCATCCTTGAGCGACGTACCGGCATGGAACACCTTGCCTTCGATCTGCGCTGCAGCGTCCAGGCCGTTGATTACGTCGCCCCTGGCGTAGTCGCCCGGGTAACCGCCAGCGGCCAGTACCACGCCCAGGCTCGGGCGTGGATCCCACTGGGCTTCGACCTTGTCCAGCGCCTTGGCGAAGGCCGCTTCTACCAGCAGCACCAGGCTCGACTCCAGGCGCAGCATGACTGGCTGGGTTTCCGGGTCACCGAAGCGGCAGTTGAATTCGATGACCTTGGGGTTGCCCGCCTTGTCGATCATCAGGCCGGCATACAGGAAGCCGGTGTAGACGTTGCCTTCCTCTGCCATGCCGCGCACGGTGGGCCAGATCACCTGGTCCATCACGCGCTGGTGCACGTCGGCGGTAACCACCGGGGCAGGGGAGTAGGCACCCATGCCGCCGGTGTTGGGGCCCGTGTCCTGGTCACCGACGCGTTTGTGATCCTGGCTGGTTGCCATCGGCAGTACGTTGTGGCCATCGACCATGACGATGAAGCTGGCTTCTTCGCCGTCGAGGAACTCCTCGATCACCACACGCGAACCGGCGTCACCGAAGGCGTTGCCAGCCAGCATGTCACGCACGGCGGCTTCGGCTTCGTCCAGGGTCATGGCGACGATCACGCCTTTGCCCGCGGCCAGGCCGTCGGCCTTGATCACGATCGGCGCGCCTTTTTCCTGCAGGTAGGCCAGCGCCGGCTCGATCTCGGTGAAGTTCTGGTAGTCGGCGGTCGGGATCTTGTGGCGTGCCAGGAAGTCCTTGGTGAAGGCCTTGGAGCCTTCCAGCTGGGCCGCGCCCTTGGTTGGGCCGAAGCAGTCCAGGCCGCGGCTGCGGAACAGGTCGACCACACCGATGACCAGCGGCGCTTCCGGGCCGACGATGGTCAGGTCGACGTTCTTCTCGGCGAAGTCGGCCAGTTGCTCCAGGGCGCACACATCGATGGCGACGTTTTCGCACTTGGCTTCGATGGCGGTGCCGGCGTTGCCTGGGGCAACGAAGACTTTTTCTACGCGTGGGTCCTGCGCGACTTTCCAGGCCAGGGCGTGCTCGCGGCCGCCGCTGCCGATGATCAAAACTTTCATGTCAAAACCTCGATTCAGGTGACCCCGAGGCGGGCGGGGAACGCTGTGGGAGCGGGCGTGCCCGCGAATGCGGCGGTGAATTCACCATCGTATTCGCGGGCGCGCCCGCTCCCACAGGATCGCCGCTTGCCCGGGGGCCGCGTAATTAGTGGCGGAAGTGACGCATACCGGTGAATACCATCGCGATGCCCGCTTCGTCAGCCGCGGCGATGACTTCTGCATCACGCATCGAACCACCCGGCTGGATCACGGCGCTGATACCCACTTTGGCGGCATTGTCGATGCCGTCACGGAACGGGAAGAACGCATCCGAGGCCATGACCGCGCCCTGTACCTGCAGGCCGGCATGCTCGGCCTTGATGGCGGCGATGCGGGCAGAGTTGACGCGGCTCATCTGGCCAGCGCCCACGCCGATGGTCTGGCGCTGCTTGGCGTAGACAATGGCGTTGGACTTGACGAACTTGGCCACTTTCCAGGCGAATACCAGGTCGTGGATTTCCTGCTCGGTTGGCGCACGTTTGGTAACGATCTTCAGGTCATCGGCAGTGATCATGCCGATATCACGGCTTTGCACCAGCAGGCCGCCGTTGACACGCTTGAAGTCCCAGCCCGCAGCGCGCTCGGCTGGCCACTCGCCGCATTCGAGCAGGCGCACGTTCTGCTTGGCAGCCACTACGTCGCGCGCCGCCTGGGAAATTTTCGGGGCGATGATCACTTCGACGAACTGGCGCTCGACGATGGCCTTGGCGGTTTCGCCGTCCAGTTCACGGTTGAAGGCGATGATGCCGCCAAATGCCGACTCGGTGTCGGTGGCATAGGCCAGGTCGTAGGCCTTGCGGATGCCGCCTTCGTCTTCCGGCACCACGGCCACGCCACACGGGTTGGCGTGCTTGACGATGACGCAGGCCGGCTTGACGAAGCTCTTCACGCACTCCAGCGCGGCGTCGGTGTCGGCCACGTTGTTGAACGACAGTTCCTTGCCTTGCAGCTGCACGGCGGTGGAGATGCTGGCTTCGCCCTTCTTGGCTTCTACGTAGAACGCCGCGCTCTGGTGCGGGTTCTCGCCGTAGCGCATTTCCTGGGCCTTGACGAACTGGCTGTTGAAGGTGCGCGGGAATTCGCTGCGTGCCGCCGTGGACAGGGTCTGCTGGGCCTGGTCGATGGTGCCCATGTAGTTGGCGATCATGCCATCGTAGGCGGCGGTGTGCTCGAACGCCTTGAGCATCAGGTCGAAGCGCTGGGCGTAGGTCAGGCCACCGGCCTTGAGGCCTTCGACGATGCCGGCGTAGTCGCTGGCGTTGACCACGATGGCCACGTCCTTGTGGTTCTTGGCTGCCGAACGGACCATGGTCGGGCCGCCGATATCGATGTTCTCGATGGCGGTCGGCAGGTCACAGCCAGGCTTGGAAATGGTGGCTTCGAACGGGTACAGGTTGACTGCAACCAGATCGATCGGCTTGATGCCGTGCTCGCTCATGATGGCGTCGTCGGTACCGCGACGACCGAGGATGCCGCCGTGGATTTTCGGGTGCAGGGTCTTGACCCGGCCGTCCATCATTTCGGCAAAGCCGGTGTAGTCAGCCACTTCCACCGCGTCAACGCCGTTGTCCTTGAGCAGCTTGTAGGTGCCGCCGGTGGACAGGATCTCGACACCGAGCTGTTGCAGCTCACGGGCGAATTCGAGGATACCGGTCTTGTCGGAGACGCTGATCAGGGCGCGGCGGACTGGCAGGCGGGTAGTCTGGTCGGTCATTTCGGGTTCCAATAACGCGGTGGAGTCAGCAAAAAAGGCGCCTCTGTTCAGGGAGCCGCCTTTTCTGGTTGGGATTCTGTGTTACAGCAAGTCGTACTGCTTGAGCTTCTTGCGCAGCGTGCCTCGGTTCAGCCCGAGCATCTCGCTGGCCTTGGTCTGGTTGCCCTTCACGTAGTTCATGACGCTTTCGAGCAGGGGGGCCTCCACTTCGGAGAGCACCAGGTTGTAGACGTCCGTGACGGTCGCGCCTTCCAGATGGGCGAAGTAATTGTGCAGCGCCTTCTCGACGCTGTCGCGAAGGGTCTGGCCCTCTTCGCTCGGCGTGTTCAGGTGCTGTTTCAGGTTGGCGTTGTCGCTCACGGGCGTTGTTCCACTCACAAAATTCTCGGTCATCATCGTCATGCGGCCACCCCTTGTCCGTCCTCTGTCTCAAGGCTCTGTCGACGCTCGCTGAAAAACGCGCGAACGTTGGCGCACTGCGCTTGTGTGTCTTCCAAAGCGTTGAACCGGGAGCGAAACTCCTTGCCGCCGGGTCGTGTTGCCAGGTACCAGCCAACGTGCTTGCGGGCGATACGTACGCCCATCACATCGCCATAGAAGGCATGCAGCGCGGCCAGGTGTTGCAGCAGAATGTGTTCCACTTCGTCCAGCTGCGGCGCCGGCAGGTGTTCGCCGGTGCGCAGGTAATGCTCGATCTCGCGAAAGATCCATGGCCGCCCCTGGGCAGCCCGGCCAATCAACAGGCCATCGACCCCGGTGGCATCCAGCACCGCCCGGGCCTTTTCGGGCGACGTGATGTCGCCGTTGGCAAAAACCGGGATCGACACCGCCTGCTTGATGGCAGCGATGGTGTCGTATTCGGCTTCGCCGGTGTACAGGTCGGCGCGTGTGCGGCCATGTACCGCCAGCGCCTGGATGCCGGCCTGCTCGGCGATTTTCGCCACGTTCAGGCCGTTTTTGTTCGCCCGGTCCCAACCGGTGCGGATCTTCAGGGTCACCGGAACGTCCACGGCGCCGACCACGGCGTGGAGAATTTCGTGGACCAAGGCTTCATCCTTCAATAAAGCAGAGCCTGCAGCTTTGTTGCAGACTTTTTTTGCCGGGCAGCCCATGTTGATATCGATGATCTGGGCGCCTGCCTCGACATTGGCCCGTGCTGCCGCTGCCATCATCTGCGCATCACCGCCGGCGATCTGCACCGAGCGCGGCTCGGGATCACCCTCATGGATGCGGCGCAGGCTCGACTTGCGGCTGTTCCACAGGTTCATGTCGCTGCTGACCATTTCCGACACGACCATGCCTGCGCCCAAGCGCTGGCAAAGTGTACGGAAAGGCTGGTCCGTGACCCCGGCCATGGGCGCGAGGATCAGGTTGTTGCGTAGCGTGTATTGGCCGATGCGTACCGCCGACATAGGTGATCCCTGTTGTGGGGCCGAAT
Source organism: Pseudomonas sp. TJI-51 (assembly GCF_000190455.2). Taxonomy (NCBI): domain Bacteria; kingdom Pseudomonadati; phylum Pseudomonadota; class Gammaproteobacteria; order Pseudomonadales; family Pseudomonadaceae; genus Pseudomonas; species Pseudomonas sp. TJI-51. The sequence goes on along the minus strand of NZ_AEWE02000089.1, from coordinate 2,699 downwards.
CTTGGAGTTCGAAAAAGGGTTGGCATGATACCCGCTCTCGGTGACCGGATAAAGATGGAACTGGATAAAATCTGAACAACCGGGGCTGGCGACAAGCGGCAAGTTGCAAGCCACAAGACAAGCAAGCCGACAGCCGGCCTGCTTCGTCTTGAAGCTTGAAGCTTGAAGCTTGAAGCTTGAGGCTTGTCGCTTGTCGCTTGTCGCTTGTCGCTTGTCGCTTGTCGCTTATTCCGGTGAGCGGAAGCTCAGGCTGTAATTGACCGCCTTCGGGCCGGGGTCGAGGATGTCCAGGGCTATGTGGATCGGCGTCTGGCTGGGCATCTCGCCACGCCCCGCCAGCTCACCCGACAGGTATTCGCTGGGCTTGAAGCGGCGGCTGGCGATCAACTGGCCATTGAGGTCGGCGAAGCGCAGTTCGAGCAACGGGAATGGCTGGGCAAATGGCGCACGGTTGTAGATGATCGCATCAACGATGAGCGCGCCTTTGAAATCCGGGTGGCTGCGTACCACCAGGTTGCTGCTCTTGATCCGGCCAATGTCGACACGGGTGGGCACCTGGCAGCCGACCAGCGGGCACAGCTGCAGGAACATGGGCCGGTACTGGTCCTGGCGGGCCATTTCGTCGAAGTGGAACCACACGTACTGGAAGGCCAGCAGGCCGGCGGCCAGCAAAGACAGCACGCCCCACAGGATCCGCTTGCCCCAGTTGGGCGCAGGCTTTTCCCAGCCCAGTTGCAGGGGGTCGTCGACCACGTCGACCAGCGGCTCCTTGCGCGGTGTGCGCTCGGGCTTGCCGGCAAGGCCGGGTTCCAGGCGTTCACCGGGCAGCGGTTCGCCAAGCTCGTCGTCACGCGCCGACAGCTGCAGTGGCAGCGGTTCATCGTCGCGCGCGCTCAGGCCTTTTTCCGGGATGTCGTCATCGTCAGTGTGCAGCGGTTCGCCGAGTGTTTCAGGCTCATCGATTTCGCCAGTGCGCTGCACGGGCGGCTGGTCGTCGAAGTCCAGGTCGAAATTGCTGCCCAGTACCGGTTCGGTGCGCTCGCCAGGGGCAGGCTGCAGGTCTGGCACCTGTGGCTCCGGCGTCAGCAGCACTGGCGCAGGCTGTGCCTGCAGTGGCGGCTCGAGGGGGTCATCGGTTGCCGTGCCGAACAGGTCGTCCACAGACTCGTCGGCATGCCCCTCATCGCGCCGCGCTTGCAACCCGTCATCCTGCCGGGCGGCGCGTGCCTGCGCCGGCCCCCCACGCCGCTCAAGGCGCTCCAGCTCTTTGTCGAGGTCAAGGGCATCGAGCGCCTCGGCGGTGACGGCCCAGTCCTCCCCCGGCGCAGGGCTGGGCGCACTGCTGGCCGCCTCGGGCGGAGCAGGCGTTGCCGCCTCGGCGTCGGGCAGCGCTGGCGCCGCCGGGGCAGCAGGCGCCACCGCCGGCGCTGGCGCGGCGCTGGCAGCGCGGTTCTGCTCCAGCAACTGCTTGGCGGCGTTGAACACCTGCAGGCAATGGCCGCACCGCACCACGCCGCGCGCTACGCTCAGCTGGTGGTGGGTAACGCGAAAGCTGGTCTGGCAATGCGGGCACTGGGTGACGAAACTGTCGGTCATGCGGCAATCCGGGAGCTGTGCAGGAAAGTATTCTAGGCCCGCTTAGCGGCGCCGACCACTGATGCGCACCCAGCCATCGCGCACGACGATCGGGTCCAGGTCGAAGTCGGCGGCATAGGCTGCGGCCACTTCCTCGCCCTGCTCGGCAAGGATGCCCGACAGTGCCAGCAGGCCACCTGGGCGAACCAGCCCGGAAAGCTGCGGGGCCAGCGACACCAGCGGGCCGGCAAGGATGTTGGCGACCAGCACGTCGGCCTGCATCGCCGGCATGTGCTCTGGCAGGTACAGGGCCAGTTTCTCGTCGGCGATGCCATTGCGCTGGGCGTTGTCGCGGGAAGCCTCGATGGCTTGCACATCGATGTCGGTACCCACCGCCTCACGGGCGCCGAGCAGCAGGGCGGCGATGGCCAGAATGCCCGAGCCACAACCGAAGTCCAGCACTTGGGTGCCTTCGAGCTGCTGGCCATCGAGCCATTCCAGGCATAGGGCGGTGGTGGGGTGGGTGCCGGTGCCGAAGGCCAGGCCCGGGTCGAGCAGCAGGTTGACCGCGTCTTTCTCGGGGGCGTCATGCCAGCTGGGCACGATCCACAGGCGGCGGCCAAAGCGCATGGGCTGGAAGTTGTCCATCCAGCTGCGTTCCCAGTCCTGGTCCTCGATCACTTCGGCCTGGTGCTCGGGCAGTTCGGCGCCGGTCAGCAGGCGCAGGTGGGCGAACACCTGCTCAGCGTCGGTATCGGCTTCGAACAAGGCCAGCAGGTGGGTGTGCGACCACAGCGGGGTGGTATTGAGGTCGGGTTCGAAGATCGGCTGGTCTTCGGCATCCATGAACGTGACAGAAACGGCGCCTACTTCAAGCAGGGCGTCTTCGTAGGTTTCGGCTTGTTCCGGGCTGATGGCCAGGCGTACTTGCAGCCAGGGCATGGCGGGCACCTTTGGTAAATCGACAGGGGCAGCCCTAGGCTGCGCGAAGGCTGGCAGTTTACGCGAGTGCGCAGGGTTTGTAGAGAAGGCCCCGGCCTTGTGGGGGCAACTGTCTTGTATTGCCTGGGCGGGCCTCATCGCCGGCAAGCCAGCTCCTACAGGGATCGCCTTAGGGCTGACAG
>NZ_AEWE02000088.1:0-9677 GCF_000190455.2 Pseudomonas sp. TJI-51 | reverse complement strand
GGCGGTAGGCTTGCGCTTGGCGGCCGCCTTCTTGTCGCCGGTTTTTTTCTCGATCTTTTTCTTCTTGCTCCCGGCCGCCTTGCCCGAGGCCTTGACCTTCTTCGGCCCGGTGTAGGTGCCCTTCACTTCCTTGATGACGCGGCGCTCGAACTGCTGCTTGAGGTAGCGCTCGATGCTGGACATCAGGTTCCAGTCATTGTGGGTGATCAGCGAGATTGCCAACCCTTCACCACCGGCACGCCCGGTACGGCCCACGCGGTGCACGTACTCGTCGCCGCTGCGCGGCATGTCGAAGTTGATCACCAGATCGAGACCGTCGATGTCCAGGCCACGGGCCGCCACGTCGGTGGCCACCAGCACCTTGGAGCTGCCCTGCTTGAAACGCTCGATGGCCAGCTTGCGGTCCTTCTGGTCCTTCTCGCCGTGCAGTACGAAGGCCTTCACATCCTTGGCCACCAGGTGGCCGTAGATACGGTCGGCCAGGGCGCGGGTATTGGTGAAGACGATTGCCTTGTCGAAGGTTTCATTGGCCAGCAGCCACTGCACGATCTGCTCTTTGTGCTGATCGTGGTCGGCCGTGATGATCTGCTGGCGAGTGCCTTCGGCCAACTGCGAGACACTGTTGAGCATCAGGTGCTCCGGGTCTTTCAGCACCTTGCCGATGATGTCGCGCAGGGCCGCACCGCCGGTGGTGGCCGAGAACAGCAGGGTCTGCTCACGGTTCTCGCACTCCTTGCACAGACGCTCCATGTCTTCGGCGAAGCCCATGTCGAGCATGCGGTCGGCTTCGTCGAGGATCAGCACCTGCACGTGGGACAGGTCGAGGTTGCCGGCGTTGAGTTGCTCGAGCAAACGGCCCGGGGTGCCGATCAGCACGTCCGGCACCTTGCGCAGCATGGCGGCCTGTTCCTTGAAGTCTTCACCGCCGGTGACCAGGCCCGCCTTGATGTAGGTGAACTGCGAGAACAGCTGCACCTGCTTCAGGGTTTGCTGAGCCAGTTCGCGGGTAGGCAGCAGGATCAGCGAACGGATTTCGACGCGCCCGCCTTTCAGGTCGACCAGGCGGTTGAGCAGCGGCAGCACGAAAGCTGCCGTCTTGCCGCTGCCGGTCTGCGCGGTCACGCGCAGGTCACGCCCTTGCAGGGCCAAGGGGATGGCCGCGGCCTGCACCGGGGTTGGCTCGACAAATTTAAGCTCGGCCACGGCTTTAAGCAGGCGTTCATGCAGGGCGAATTGGGAGAACACGGAGGTAACCTCAGGCAAGTGCGGGAAATTCAGTTGCATAGGGTAACGTTTTCTGCCGCCTTAGCCGAATTTCTTTTGGCAACTTTGTCGCCATCCGCGCTCTAATGGCACCTCGTTTCGCAACAAGACTGTATGCAAGCCCATGGATATCCAACAAATCTGGCGTGATTCCCTCGACCTGTGGGGCACCCTCGACCAACACCCCATGCTGCACGCGGCCATCGGCCTGGCGGTACTACTGCTCATCTCCCTGGTCATCGGCCGCCTGGCACGCTTTCTGATGCTGCACGGCGCGCGCCTGCTGGCACGCCAGCCGGCACTCAAGTGGCTGGACGACCTGCGTCACAACAAGGTCTTCCACCGCCTGGCGCAGACCACCCCGTCACTGGTGGTGCAGTTTGGCCTGAAACTGGTACCGGAGCTGTCCGATACCGCCCAGCACTTCCTGGGCAACGTCGCCCTGGCGTTCACCCTGCTGTTCATGACCATGGCGCTGTCGTGCCTGCTGGATGCCCTGCTCGACATCTATGCGCGCACCGAACACGCCCGCACCCGCTCGATCAAGGGTTATGTGCAGCTGGCCAAGATGATGCTGTGGATCTTCGCCTCGATCGTCATCGTCGCCACCCTGATCGACCGCTCGCCCCTGCTGCTGCTGTCGGGCCTGGGCGCTATGTCGGCGGTGCTGCTGTTGGTCTACAAGGACACCCTGCTGTCGTTCGTCGCCAGCGTGCAGTTGACCAGCAACGACATGCTGCATGTCGGTGACTGGATCGAAATGCCCCAGGTTGGCGCCGATGGCGACGTGGTGGACATTACCCTGCATACGGTGAAGGTGCAGAACTTCGACAAGACCATTGTCTCCGTGCCCACCTGGCGCCTGATGAGCGAGTCGTTTCGCAACTACCGCGGCATGCAGCAATCCGGCGGCCGGCGGATCAAGCGCAGCCTGTTCATCGACGCCGCAGGTGTGCGCTTCCTCACCCGCGAGGAGGAACAGCGCCTGTCCCAGGTCAGCCTGCTGGGCGACTACCTGGCCGGCAAACGCCAGGAGCTGCAAAGCTGGAACGAAGCGCTGGGCCCTGTGGCCGAACTGTCGGCAAACCGGCGCAAGCTGACCAATATCGGCACCTTCCGCGCGTTTGCCCTGGCCTATCTGAAAAACCACCCCAATGTGCACCCGAACATGACCTGCATGGTGCGGCAGATGCAGACCACCGCCGAGGGCGTGCCGCTGGAAATCTACTGCTTTACCACCACCACGGTGTGGGCGGACTACGAGCGCATCCAGGGGGATATCTTCGATTACCTGCTGGCGGTGTTGCCGGAGTTTGGCTTGAGCCTGTATCAGCAGCCGAGTGGCAACGACATGCGCGTGGGGTTGGCCGGGCGCACGGCGGCAGAGCCGATGCCGCGACGCCTTGAAGAAATGAGCGAGGCTTGAGATTGGGGGGCTGCTGCGCAGCCCATCGCGACACAAGGCCGCTCCTACACTGGGCGCGCAGCCATGCAAGCCTGCGCAATAGCCCGTTCCGCCTACGGCCTTAGAAGTCCACCTTGCCCCGCCCCGCCTTGACCGTACTGCGTCTGGCCTTCCCTTCGAGCCGGCGGGTCTTCGAGCCGAGGGTGGGCTTGGTGGGGCGGCGTTTCTTTTCGGTCTTGCCGGCAGCGATGATCAACTCGGCAAGGCGTGCCAAGGCATCCGCGCGGTTCTGCTCCTGGGTACGGAACTGCTGGGCCTTGATGATCAATACGCCATCGCCGGTGATGCGGCTGTCCCGTAGCGCCAGCAGCCGTTCCTTGTAGAACGCGGGCAGCGATGAGGCGCGTATGTCGAAGCGCAGGTGCACCGCGCTGGACACTTTGTTGACGTTCTGCCCACCCGCGCCTTGGGCACGGATGTAGCTCAGCTCGATGTCCGTATCCGGCAGTTGCACACCGTTGGAGAGGGTCAGCATGTCAGGCCTTGCCAGCCAACGGCGTTCGCCCACGGCCACCCAGGCGGCTCAGCCATACCGAAGCGATGATGATCGCACCGCCAATGAACAGCCGCCCCAGTGGCTCGTGCTGGTTCCAGATCAGCAGGTTGAGCAGCAGCCCCACAGGCACATGCAGGTTGTTCATCACCGCCAGGGTAGCGCCGGATACCAGGCACGCACCCTTGTTCCACCAGTACAGGCCCAGCGCCGTCGGGCACAACCCGAGGAACAGCAACACCAGCCATTGCACATCGGTACTCGGCAGGTGCTGGGCATTGCCGAACAGCAGGAAGGCCGGCAGCACCACTAGCAGGGCGCCGAGGTAGAAGTAGCCAAAACGGGTGTAGTGCGGCAGGTCGCTGGGGTTGCGTGCGACCAGGTGGCGGTACAGCACCTGGCCGGCGGCGTAGGTGAAGTTGGCCAACTGCAGCAGCAGGAAACCGGTAAAGAACTCACCGCTGATGCTGTCGAAGCGGATCACCGCCGCGCCAGCCACGGCCACCAGCGCGGCCAGCAATGCCCACGGGTTGAAACGCCGGTTCATGGCGTCTTCGATCAGGGTTACATGCAATGGCGTGAGGATGGTGAACAGCAGTACTTCCGGCACCGTGAGCACGCGAAAGCTCAGGTACAGGCAGACGTAGGTGATGCCGTACTGCAACGCACCGATCAGCAGCATCGAGCGCATGAAGCGCGGCTCGACCTGGCGCCAGCGGGTCAGCGGCAGGAACACCAGGCCGGCCAGCAGCACCCGCGCGAGCACGGCGAAGTAGCTGTCGACGTGCCCAGCCAGGTACTCGCCGATCAGGCTGAAGGAAAACGCCTGGATCAGCGCGACGATTATCAGGTAGCCCATGGTTGTCTCTCGTGAATCAAGGCGGCGACCTTAGCGGGTTGCAGGCTTTGTGATCAACCATGAGGAATGTGGGGGCTGTGCCGGCCTGTTCGCGGGCTTGCCCGCTCCCACCGGTATATCACCGCACCTGAGCCCTGTGATGTACCTGTGAGAGCGGGCAAGCCCGCGAACAGGCCGGCACAGCCATCCACAAAACACCAGGCATAAAAAAGCCCGGCCACCAAGGCCGGGCAGGTACACCCAAAGGAGCAAAAACAGGTGTCAGGGTTGGGAATTCGATAACGCTCAGGCCACCGCCGCCAGTTTGGCCTTGGCCTGGTTGAGGCCCTTTTCGTGGAACTCGCCGCTCATGTTCAGGCCCTCGGCATGGATGAAGTCGACATCGTGAATACCGATGAAGGCCATCACCTGCCGCAGATACGGTTCCTGGTGGTCGCTGCTGGCACCGGCATGGATGCCGCCACGGGCGGTCAGGACAATGGCGCGCTTGCCGGTCAGCAGACCTTGCGGGCCAGTCGGGGTGTACTTGAAGGTGATGCCGGCACGCAACACATGGTCCAGCCAGGCCTTCAGAGTGCTGGGGATGGTGAAGTTGTACATGGGGGCAGCCATTACCAGCACATCGGCCGCCAGCAATTCGTCGGTCAGTTCGTTGGAGCGGGCCAGGGCCTCCAGCTCGGCAACGCTGCGCTGCGCTTCGGGCTTCATCCAGCCGCCCAGCAGGTTGGCATCCAGGTGCGGCACCGGGTTCAGCGCCAGGTCGCGCAGCGTGATCTGATCGGCCGGGTGGGCAGCTTGCCAGTGCGCAATGAAGTCCTGGGTCAGCTGGCGGGAAACGGAATCCTGCTGGCGGGCGCTGCTTTCGATGATCAGTACGTGGGCCATGAGCGGTGCCTCCATCGGCAAAAGGGTTGCGATTCGATGGAGGTGAGATTAAGGCTTGACCTATCGATAAAAAAGCGTAAAAAGTGGGTTCAACCTATCGATTAATCAGTTTATTCCGCACTGCATTGCACGGCAATGCGCAGCTTGATGATCTGCCGGTTGAATTTGGCCGTGACGTCGGCGCTTTTCCCGGCCGCTACGTTCACCCGGCGCACCCGTGGCGCCTCCGGGCCATTACGGAAGGTCACCTTGCAGGCCGCCGCGACCTGCCCATAGTTGTTCAGGGTAATGGCGCCGATGTCGTAGGCGGTGTCGTAGGCGGTGTAGTCGAGCTTGACCCCGTCCAGGTGCTTGTCCACATCGATGGGATAAGCCATGGCCCCGAGGGGCAGGCACATCAATATTGCCGCACAACATTTCTTCATGGCCGCTCTCCTTGCAAAGAGCGCAGCTTAGGACAACAGGAGCGAAAGATGAAAGCGCCGCGCGTAACCCTTGACCAGTGGCGGACCCTGCAAGCAGTGGTCGACCATGGCGGGTTTGCCCAGGCCGCGGAGGCCCTGCACCGCTCGCAATCTTCGGTCAGCTACACCGTGGCCCGCATGCAGGAACAACTGGGCGTGCCCTTGTTGCGCATCGACGGCCGCAAGGCGGTGCTGACCGAAGCCGGCAGTGTGCTGCTGCGCCGCTCGCGCCACCTGGTCAAGCAGGCCAGCCAGCTCGAGGACCTGGCCCACCACATGGAGCAGGGCTGGGAGGCCGAAGTACGCCTAGTGGTCGACGCCGCCTACCCCAGCGCCCGGCTGGTCCGCGCGCTGGCCGCCTTCATGCCGCAAAGCCGAGGCTGCCGCGTGCGCCTACGTGAAGAAGTGCTGTCGGGCGTGGAAGAAGTGATGCACGAAGGCATCGCCGACCTGGCCATCAGCAGCTACAGCATCGGCGGCTACCTGGGCGCCGAGCTGAGTGCCGTGGAGTTCGTTGCCGTTGCCCACCCCGAACACAGCTTGCACCGCCTGGGCCGTGAACTGACCTTCCAGGACCTGGAAAGCCAGCTGCAAGTGGTGATCCGCGACTCTGGCCGGGCCCAGCCACGCGACGTTGGCTGGCTGGGTGCCGAACAGCGCTGGACCGTCGGTAGCCTGGGCACCGCCGCCACCTTCGTCAGCAGCGGCCTGGGCTTTGCCTGGCTGCCCCGGCACATGATCGAGCGCGAGCTGCGCGAAGGCGTACTCAAGCCTTTGCCGCTGGACCAGGGTGGCAGCCGCCACCCACTGTTCTACCTTTATTCGAGCAAGGAAAAGACCCTGGGCCCGGCCACGCAGATTCTCATCGATTTGCTGCGCAACTTCGACACAGCGCCGCTGGACGTGCCCTTCGCAGCCCCCCCACAAGCTTGAAAGGACCGCGCCCATGGCCTACTTCGAACACGAAGGATGCACGCTGCATTATCAGGAATACGGCCAAGGCCAACCCCTGGTGTTGTTGCATGGGCTGGGCTCCAGCAGCCAGGACTGGGAGCTTCAGGTGCCCGTGCTCAGCCAGCACTACCGGGTGATCCTCATGGACATCCGTGGCCACGGCCGCTCCGACAAGCCACAGGACGGCTACCACATTGCAACCTTCAGTGCCGACCTGCTGGCCCTGCTCGAACACCTGCACACCGGGCCGGTGCACTTCGTGGGCCTGTCGATGGGCGGCATGGTCGGCTTCCAGTTTGCCGTCGACCACCCTCAGTGGCTGCGCAGCCTGTGCATCGTCAACAGTGCCCCCGAGGTCAAGCGCCGCAGCCGCAGCGACTGGTTGTGGTGGCTCAAGCGCTGGGGCCTGGCACGCGTCCTGAGTGTCGAAACCGTGGGCAAAGGCCTGGCCGAACGGCTGTTCCCCAAACCCGAGCAGGCCGCGCTGCGGCAGAAAATGGCCCAGCGCTGGGCGCGCAACGACAAGCGCGCCTACCTCAAAAGCTTTGATGCCATCGTCGACTGGGGCGTGCAGGAACGCATCGGCCAGATCCAGTGTCCTACCCTGGTGATTGCCGCCGACCACGATTACACGCCGATACAACTGAAACAACGCTATGTCGCCCTGATCCCCAACGCCAGGCTGGTCGTCGTCGACGATTCCCGGCACGCTACACCCCTCGATCAACCCGAGGTCTTCAACCAGACCCTGCTGCAGTTCCTCGCAGCCGCTTCCACCCCTCAAGGATCTTTGAGCCCATGCTGAAAAAACTCCTGCTCACCGCCTGCTCACTCGCCTTCGCCACCAGCGTCATGGCCTCCGACAAGACCCCGCACGTGCTGCTGGACACCAGCTTCGGCCAGGTCGAAATCGAGCTGAACGCCGAGAAGGCACCGGTCAGCACGAAGAACTTCCTGCAGTACGTCGACAGCGGCTTCTACAACAACACCATTTTCCACCGCGTGATCCCCGGCTTCATGGTCCAGGGTGGCGGCTTTACCGAGCAGATGGTGCAGAAAGACACCAAGGACCCGATCAAGAACGAAGCCAGCAATGGCTTGCAGAACACCCGCGGCACCCTGTCCATGGCGCGCACCTCCAACCCGAACTCGGCTACCAGCCAGTTCTTCATCAACGTCGCCGACAACGATTTCCTCAACCCGGGCCGCGATGCCGGTTACGCCGTGTTCGGCAAGGTAACCAAAGGCATGGAGGTGGTCGACCAGATCGTCAACTCGCCCACTACCGTGAAGAAAGGCATGCGCGATGTGCCGGCTGACCCGGTGTTCATCAAGTCGGCCAAACGTATCGACTGACCGCAGGCTGCACAGGGACGTGCAACCGCCTGAAGGCAGGCTGGAACAGGAGTGTCGCTACCCATGCTGTACCGTCGTTTCGAGCAACTGATCGACATCTTCCGCGAAGCACCCACCGAGTCGCCGCCGAGCACCGTGTGGGCGTTCTACCTGTATTACCTGCGCCAGGTCTGGCCCAGCTTCCTGGCGCTGTTGGTGGTCGGCCTGTTCGCCTCGCTGATCGAGGTAGCGATGTTCAGCTACCTCAGCCGCATCATCGACCTGGCCCAGGGCACACCCAACGTCAATTTCTTCAGTGAGCACAAGGGCGAGCTGGCCTGGATGCTGGTCGTGATCCTGCTGCTGCGGCCGCTGTTCTTCGGCCTGCACGACCTGCTGGTGCACCAGACCATCAACCCCGGCATGACCAGCCTGATCCGCTGGCAAAACCACAGCTACGTGCTCAAGCAGAGCCTGAACTTCTTCCAGAGCGACTTTGCCGGGCGCATTGCCCAACGCATCATGCAAACCGGCAACTCGCTGCGTGATTCCGCCGTGCAGGCGGTGGACGCGCTGTGGCATGTGCTGATCTACGCGGTTACCTCGCTGGTGCTGTTCGCCGAGGCCGACTGGCGCCTGATGCTGCCACTGCTGCTGTGGATCGTCGGCTACATCGGCGCGCTGTGCTACTTCGTACCCCGGGTGAAAGAGCGCTCGGTGATCTCATCCGACGCCCGCTCCAAACTGATGGGGCGTATCGTGGACGGCTATACCAACATCGCCACGTTGAAGCTGTTCGCCCACACCGATCACGAGCAGCAGTACGCGCGCGAAGCGATCCGCGAACAGACCGAGAAAACCCAACTGGCCTCGCGGGTGGTTACCAGCATGGACGTGGTCATCACCACCCTCAACGGCCTGCTGGTGGTCAGCACCACCGGCCTGGCGCTGTGGCTGTGGAGCCAATCGCTGATCACCGTCGGCGCCATTGCCCTGGCCACGGGCCTGGTGATCCGCATCGTCAACATGTCCGGCTGGATCATGTGGGTGGTCAACGGCATCTTCGAAAACATCGGCATGGTCCAGGATGGCCTGCAGACCATCGCCCAGCCTGTCACCGTCACCGACCGGCCCAACGCCCCGGCCCTGAAAGTCAGCCGTGGCACGGTGCGTTTCGACAATGTCGACTTTCATTACGGCAAGGCCGGCAACGTGATCGATGGCCTGAACCTGGACATCCGCCCCGGCGAGAAAATCGGCTTGATCGGCCCTTCCGGGGCTGGCAAGTCGACCCTGGTCAACCTGCTGCTACGGCTGTACGACGTGCAGGGCGGGCGCATCCTGATCGACGGCCAGGACATTGCCGAAGTCAGCCAGGCCAGCCTGCGCGCGCAGATCGGCATGATCACCCAGGACACCTCGTTGCTGCACCGTTCTATCCGTGACAACCTGCTGTACGGCCGCCCCGGCGCCAGCGAAGCCGAACTTCAGGAAGCCGTGCACCGGGCCCGCGCCGACGAGTTCATCCCACAGCTCTCGGATGCCCAGGGCCGCAGCGGTTTCGATGCCCATGTGGGCGAACGCGGAGTCAAGTTGTCGGGCGGCCAGCGCCAGCGTATCGCGATTGCCCGGGTACTGCTGAAGAATGCGCCGATCCTGATCATGGACGAAGCCACGTCGGCGCTGGACTCAGAGGTCGAGGCAGCAATCCAGGAAAGCCTGGAGACGCTGATGCAGGGCAAGACGGTGATCGCCATTGCCCACCGGCTTTCCACCATTGCCCGGATGGACCGGCTGGTGGTGCTGGACAAAGGCCGCATTGTCGAGCTTGGCAGCCACAGTGAACTGCTGCAACAGCAGGGGCTGTATGCCCGGTTGTGGCACCACCAGACCGGGGGCTTTGTCGGGGTTGACTGACGCCTGTAATGGCCCTATCGCTGGCAAGCCAGCTCCCACAGG
>NZ_AEWE02000087.1:10532-41120 GCF_000190455.2 Pseudomonas sp. TJI-51 | reverse complement strand
CGTGAGCGCGCGCTGGCGGTGTAAACAGATCCACAAGCCCTTCATAGGGCCAGCAGGCGCTGGGAGCTTATGCTCCTGCGTCAGCTGGCTGTGGGCAATCACTCCTTCCCGCTCTTTATCCTAGGGCGTTTCCCACTCAATTCTCTCCAAGATCCTTCAACTGCTTGAGAATCGCCCGACTGTCCCTCCAAAACCCAACCCCGCTCTACTGGCGACCTTCCAAAACAACCACAAAAAGGAAGTCGCCATGTCCGAACATTGCCCCCCCGTCAGCCCTGTCCGCATCGCTGTCATCCAGTACGACCCACAAGTCGGGCTAGAGTACTGCGATGGCAACCTGAGCAGAGGCCTGGCACTGGCCCGGCGTGCGGTGCGTGAAGGTGCCAATCTGATCGTGCTGCCCGAGCTGGCCAACACCGGGTACACCTTTCACTCCCGTGCCGAGGCCTATGCCCATGCCGAAACGTTGCAGGCGGGCCGCAGCCTGAAAGCCTGGGCTGATTTCGCCAGGGAATATCAGGTGTACCTGGCAGCAGGATTCGCCGAGCGTGAGGGCCTGAAGCTCTACGACAGCGCCGTATTGTTTGGCCCCGACGGCCTGCTAGGCCACTATCGCAAGGCCCACCTGTGGAACCAGGAAAAGCTCTGGTTCACCCCTGGCGACCTCGGCTTCCCTGTATTCGAGACGCCAATCGGCCGTATTGGCCTGCTGATCTGCTGGGACATCTGGTTCCCTGAAGTGCCAAGGCTCATGGCAGCGCAAGGGGCAGACATCATATGCAGCTTGAACAATTGGGTGTGGACACCGCCTCCGCTGTTTGATGAAACAGGGCGTTGCATGGCGTCGTACCTGACCATGACAGCCGCGCATGTGAACAATGTCTACATCGCCGCCGCAAACCGTATCGGCAGTGAGCGAGGAGGGCGCTTTCTCGGTTGTTCGTTGATTGCCGGAACCAACGGTTGGCCCATTGGTGCTGTGGCCAGTGCGGAGGAGGAAAGCATTGTCTACGCCGATGTCGACCTCAGCAGCGCGCGTTCAGCGCCGATCTGGAACAGCCTCAACGACCTGCAGCGTGATCGCCGTACCGACCTCTACGATGCTGCGCTTGGCTACCGCCTGCATGCGCCTATGCCACGCTGAGGATCCGCACATGAAGCCATTACTGCTGCCCAATCGGCAGCACGCCCCCGTGCTGATCTTCACCTGCCTGGCAATGCTGCTGGCAGCCAGTCTTGCGTTAGGCCCGTGGCCAGACTACGGGCAACTGGCGGCGACACTGGACCAACCGCTGAGTCGTTTGCGCTGGATAGTGGGCGATATCAGCGAGGTCGCATTCTACAAGCATGAGCTGCCTGCGCTGGGCTTGCTGCTAGGCGCCAGTCTGGCACATTGGGCCCATCTTCGCGGGTACCGCTGGCAGGGTTTTGCCATCTGCTATGGAAGCGGACTGTGGCCATGGGTGTTCACCAGCTCGCTGATGGGCCTTTTACTTAGCCATGCCTTGTGGGGATGGACCTTGGCCAGTGGTACCTGGCAACCAACGTTCGTGGCCTTCGTGTCGTTGCCGGCAGCCATGGTGCTGTTGTATGGGGCGGGCTGGCGTGTGGCGATAGCAGGCGCATTGCTGGGGGCATTACTCGTAACCCCGGCGAGTCTGCTGCTGGTCAACTACCTGTGCTACCCCCTGCAGTTGCCTGTGGTTATCGGCAACGTGGGTGGAATGGCCGTGGCAAGTGCCGCCGCTTTCCTGCTGTGCAAGCGCTACCCGTCATGGGTCCGTCAAAGCCACGAACCCGACGTTGTGAAGCCTGTGGCCAGCCAGCCATCCTACGGTGTGATCTGGACTTTGCGGCGTGTACTGGCCGATTTCAGTGAAGCCCCCTTCTTTGGCAATGAGCTGGCCAGTCTGGGTCTCCTACTGGGTTTGTTACTGGCTTACCTGTTGGCCCCGGCAGCACCTGCATACGGTTCAATGTTGGCGTTGCACATACTGGCCGGACAGGTCTTGGCATCCTTGGTCGGGGTCGTATTCTGGCGCGGCCAGTGGCAAGCCCGGGGGTGGTATCCGACTTATATTCCGATTGTCTCGATCGTGCCCGCCGCCGTGCTGACGCATGGCGGTAGTTGGCAAGTCATTGTGGCCAGTGCAGTGCTGGGGGCCCTGGTGGCTCCGCCGCTGGCAGTGGCGATCAGGCAGCGGTTGCCGGGTTATGTGCATGGCTACATCGGCAACGTGGTGTCGATGGCGATCAGCACGTTGGGAATCGTACCGCTGATCGGGTTACTGGTGGGGGGAGAAGGATGATTGAGCATTCGGACCTACCCACGCTGTCGATCGCCAGTTTGGGCGGGACGGTCAGCATGCAGGCTACAGCGGGTGGGTGTGGCGTAACGCCCACCCTGGATTGTGAGCAGCAACTGCTTCAGGTACCGCAGTTGCGCGAAATGGCGCAGTTGACTGTAACGTCATTGAGCCTGGTCCCCAGTGCATCGCTCAGCTTCAACGCGTTGCTGGAAGTGCTGGCCTGGGCTCGCTGCGAAGTCGAGGGCGGTGCCCGGGCCGTGATACTGACCCAAGGCACCGACAGCCTTGAGGAAACGGCCTATTTCCTTGACCTGCTTTGGCCATTCGATGCGCCTTTGGTGATGACCGGTGCAATGCGCTCGCCCAGCCAGCCGGGCAACGATGGCCCGGCCAACCTTCTGGCTGCGGCCCAGGTTGCATTGGCACGAGGCAGCGGTGGGCGTGGTGTGCTGGTGGTGATGAATGATCAGATCCATCGTGCGACAAAGGTTCGCAAGACAGCCAGCCTGGCGATAGCGGCATTCGACTCGCCTGGTTTCGGTCCTGTGGGGGAAGTTGTAGAAGGTGTTGCAACGTACCGCCATCCCCCAGACAGGCGGGAGGTACTCCCGCTGCCGGGGCGTACCGACCAGCGCGTCATCCTGCTGGAAGCGTGCCTGGACGCCGACACTGTATTGCTGCAGGCTCTGCCCGCATTGCGCTACGACGGGCTGGTCATCGCCGGGTTCGGCGCCGGCCATGTTTCCGGCGATTGGTCTGATGTTCTGGAGCACATGACGCCAACCCTGCCAGTCATTGTCGCCACTCGTACAGGTGAGGGGGCTACAGCCCGCGCAACATACGGTTTTTCCGGCTCCGAGATCGACTTGCAGAAAAAAGGTGTGCACATGGCCGGGCACCTCTGCCCGCGCAAGTGCCGCATCTTGCTGTGGCTGCTGATTGGCGCCGACCGGCAGCATGAGTTGCCGGGTTGGCTGCCCACCTGAAAATTTGCCCGTGCAGTGCCTTGCACGGGCAACCCTTCAAGCATTGCTGTGCTAGGGTGCACACACTTTTGCTAGCAAGGATTCCCTGCCCGATGCTCCCGCCACTCAGCGAAAAAGAACTGCACCGCCTCGAAGACCTGCTGATCACCTACGGCAACGACTATTCGGTACTCAACCTGGCCGAGCTCAATGGCTTTTTCACCGCGCTGGCTAGCTCGCCGACCACGGTCACCCCCGAGCACTGGCTGCCGGCAGTGGCAGGTGGCAAGGTGCCCAAGTTCAAGAAACCGGCCCATGAAGAAGCCTATGTGGCATTGATGCTGCGCTATGCCGACCAAGTCGCCGGACAGTTGGGCGACCACATCGATCAGTTCGAGCCGCTGTTCGAGGAAACAGAAGACGAGCAGGGCACCGTGGTCGTGATTGAAGAATGGTGCTTCGGCTACATGCGCGCTACCCAGGTCGCCAACTGGGAAGCTTTGCCGCCAGAGCAGGACCAGTTACTCAAAGCCATCTCTTTGCATGGGCTGGAGGATAACTTCGAGCTGCTGGACCAGATGAGCGAAGCGGAGATCCAGGCCTGTGTGCCGAAGGTGATCGAAGCCGCGCGTGGTTTGTTCCGCTACTTCAAAGAGCTGCACTGAGGCACACGGGCTCGGTTGCTGCGGTACTTGCTGGGGCCGCACTGCGGATCCGTCGGCAAGCACCCGAACAACGCAGACTGTTTTTTGTCATGGGGCGGTTTATTATTCCATCTGGCGAAATTATGGTTTCCCCCGCGCACTGATTCTGCTGCCAGCCGAATCAGTGCAGCATGTGCTCCATCAGCCCAATCCGGTGCTGACCAGGAGCCAAGCCCATGTCGAACCCGATCAAGCTCTACAACTTCCCCAAGTCCGGCCACGCCCACCGCATCGAGCTGATGCTTTCGCTGCTCAACCTGCCTACCGAGCTGGTGTTCGTGGACCTGGCCAAAGGTGCGCACAAGCAGCCGGACTTCCTGGCCCTCAACCCGTTCGGCCAGGTACCGGTCATCGATGACAACGGCACGGTGATCGCAGACTCCAACGCAATCCTCGTTTACCTCGCCAAAAAATATGACAACGGTACCTGGCTACCCGAAGCGCCAGCCGCTGCCGCCCGTGTACAACGCTGGCTGTCGGTCGCTGCAGGCCCTCTGGCCTTTGGCCCGGCCGCTGCACGCCTGGTGACCGTGTTCGGCGCTTCGTTCAACACTGACGAAGTGATTACCCGGGCGCACACCCTGCTCAAGGTGATTGATGCCGAACTGGCCAAGTCGCCGTTCCTGGCAGGCGACACGCCGACCATCGCCGACGTCGCCAACTACTCCTACATCGCCCACGCACCGGAGGGCAACGTGTCGCTGGAGCCGTATGCCAACGTACGTAGCTGGCTGGCGCGGATCGAGGCATTGCCGGGCTTCGTACCGATGCCCCGCACCGTCATCGGGCTGCAGACCAGCGCCTGATGCCCCTGCGAGGAACGCCACCATGCAACAGTCCCCCGATCACCGCCCCTCGCCTTGGCATGCGGGCGAGAAAACCCTGCAGGAAAAGGTCGGTGTAGCAGAGCGCATGGAGGCGTTCGGGCAAAAGGTCATTCGTGACTACATGCCCGACCAGCACCGCACGTTCTACCATCAGTTGCCGTTCATGGTGGCGGCCAGCGTAGACGCTCAGGGGCGGCCCTGGGCGACGCTGCTGGAAGGGCCGGAAGGTTTCGTCAGTTCGCCCGACCCACGCCAGTTGACGATTGACGCCAGGCTAGCGGCCGATGACCCGGCGACCCCGGGCTTGGTCGCCGGGCAGGCAATCGGCCTGCTGGGCATCGAACTGCACACCCGCCGGCGCAACCGCCTCAACGGGCAGATTCGCAAGGCGGTTGCAGGGCAATTGCAGGTGACGGTAGAGCAGTCGTTCGGCAACTGCCCGCAATACATCCAGTTGCGCGATTACACGCGCGTCGCCGAACCGGCCCAGGGGCGCATCGATGCGACGGCCCTGGATGCCACGACCGTCAGTATGATCCAGTCTGCCGACACCTTCTTCGTCGCCAGCTATGTCGAGCATGACAACGGCCAGCGTTCGGTGGATGTGTCCCACCGTGGCGGTCGGCCAGGATTCGTCAGGGTCCAAGGCAATACGCTGACCATTCCCGACTACGCCGGTAACCTGCACTTCAACACCTTGGGCAACTTGTTGGTCAACCCGAGGGCAGGTTTGTTGTTCATCGACTTCAGCAACGGCAACGTGCTGCAGGTGTGCGGGCGTGCCGAGGTGCTGCTGGAAAGCCCGGCCATCCAGGCGTTCGAAGGTGCAGAGCGGCTGTGGACGCTGGAGGTCGACCAGGTGGTGTGGCGGCCGGCTGCGGTTTCCCTGCGCTGGGCGTTCAAGGAGTACGCCCCCACCAGCCTGATGACCGGCACCTGGGCCGAGGCCGATGCGCGTTTGCAGCAACGTCAGCAGCAGCACCAATGGCAAGCCTGGCGGGTGCTGCGGGTAGAGCAGGAGAGCCGCGATATCCGTTCGTTCTACCTCCAGCCGCCCAGCGATAGTGCTGTGGTGTTTGCACCCGGGCAACATGTACCGGTGCAGGTCAAGCGCGACGATGAGGCGCCGCTTATCCGCACCTACAGCTTGTCCAGCGCACCTTCCGACGGCTATTGGCGCATCAGCGTCAAAGCCCAGGGCCCGGTTTCCCGCCACTTGCATGCGCGCATCGCGCCAGGCGATGTGCTTGACGTTCGCCCACCCATGGGCAGTTTCACGCTCGACGTGCAGAGCACGCGGCCGCTGGTGTTGATTGGCGCCGGCGTAGGCATTACGCCGTTGCTGGCCATGCTGCGTGAGCAATTGAGCCAAGGGCAGGCTCGGGCCATCCACGTGTTCCAGGGGGCGCGTAGCCTGGCCGACCTGCCGTTCAGGCAGGAGCTGGCGAGTTTGCAGCAACGGGCCGAGGGCTTGCTGCACATTCATCGCGCCCTGAGCCAGCCGGAAAGCCATGCGCTGCTTGGGCGGGATTACGAGTTTGCCGGGCGCCTGGGCATCGGGCAGGTCAAGGCGACGCTGGCACTGGACGACTACGAGTTCTACCTGTGCGGACCGGGCAGTTTTACCCAGGACTTGTATGAAGGGTTGCGCGGCGTGCATGTGCCGGATGCGCGGATTCACGCAGAAGCGTTTGGGCCGTCGACGTTGCGCCGGCACACGCACGCCGACCAGCCCGCCTTGCAGCAGCCACCCGCTGCCAGCGAGCCAGTACCGGTGTACTTTTCGGCGTCGGCCAAGGAGGCGCGCTGGGCACCCGGCGGCGGTACCTTGCTGGAGCTGGCCGAGGCGCGCGGGCTGGCGCCGGAGTTCAGTTGCCGGGGTGGCTCGTGTGGTACCTGCAAGACCAGACTGGTGAGTGGCCAGGTGCATTACCCGAATCCACCGGCAGAGCTACCGGAGGCGGGATCGGTGTTGATCTGTTGTGCCGTGCCGGCGCAGGTGCAGGAGGGCGTGCAGGCCCTGGTGCTGGACATCTGATACACCAGCCCCGCCTCTTCGCAGGCAGCAGAAAATACCCAGATGAACAATAATCCCGGCACCTCATGCCCCCAGGAGCTCGCATGGACCAGATCCACCTGATGAAGGTATTCGTCGCCGTAGGTGAGCTGGAAAGCTTCGCCGCTGCTGCCCGCCGCCTGGCCATCTCCCCGGCCGCCGTCACCCGTGCCGTCAGCGCCCTGGAGGAGCAGCTGGGGGTCAAGCTGCTACTGCGTACCACCCGCAGCGTGCGCCTGACCGAGGCAGGCGGCCGCTACCTGGAGGACACCCGGCATATCCTGGCCAGCATTCACGAGGCCAACGAAGCGGCGGCCGGCATCAATGCCACACCCAAGGGCGACCTGGCGGTGACTGCACCGATCCTGTTCGGCAGGAAGTTCGTCATGCCCAGCATCGTTCGCTACCTGCAGCAGTATCCGCAAGTCGACGTGGCCGCCTACTTTCTCGACCGCGTGGTGAACCTGGTCGAGGAAGGCATGGATGTGGCCGTGCGCATCGGCCCGTTGCCCGACTCCGGGTTGAAGGCCCTGCGGGTCGGTCAGGTCCGGCGCATGTTGTGCGCTGCGCCCGACTACCTGGCGCGCCACGGTGTGCCCAGGCACCCCTCGGACCTGGCCGGGCATGCGGTGATCGGTACCACCAACCTGTCCCCCCGAGCCGGCTGGCGCTTTGGCGTGACCGATGAGCCGACTTTGGTGCGCATGAAACCGAGGCTGACGGTGACCAGCAATGATGGGGCTATCGCTGCGGCCTGCGGTGGCCTGGGGATTGCCCGTTTATTGTCATACCAGGTGGCTGATGAACTGGCGAGCGGGCAGTTGCAGGTGATTCTGGCCGAGTATGAGGAAGCACCCTGGCCGATTCACATACTGCACCGCGAGAGCAAGTACGGGTCGGCCAAGGTCAGAACCTTCATCGACATGCTGGCGCAGGCGCTGCGGGACCAGCAACTGGAGTGAGCATGTAGCGCCCACAACGCGTTACAACGCTTGGTACTGCATGCTGAACCCCAGGCTCATCGTGTCACCCTGTTGCAACAGCCTCAGCCCCGGCCGGCCGGGCAGGTGATGGGCGTTGACCGGGTGGCTGACCGGCTCGAAGCAGAAGAAGCCTTGCCCCGGCGGGCAGAACAGCAAGAAGTGCTCCGCCCCGCTGGCGCGACAGGCCAGCCGGTAGCCTGCCCCTGGCTGTTCGATCACACAGTGCCCCGGCCAGCCACTGAAGGCGTGGTCGACCAGCGTCTCGGGCAGGTGGCCCAGTGCTTCGAACCGCCACGGCTCGGGCACCGTGGCCTGATACGACGGCAAGCGCCCAGCCTCGGCCAGCCACACCTGGCGCGCGGGCGCAGACAGCCTGGTATCCGGGTAGCGCGGAAAATAAGGGTGCAGGCCCAACCCATACCAGTTGGCCGAATCATCCCGGTGCGTCACATGCAGGTCCAGGGTCAGGCAGCCTTCATGCAGGTGTATATCCAGCGTGGCCTGGTAGGCGAAGGGTTCGGCACTGTCCAGCGTCAGCCGTGCGCGCCGTTGGCTGTGATGCGCCACGTGCCAGGCCTGCTGCCAGGCGCTGCCATGAATGGGATACGGGTCGTGCTCGGTATTCGGCGCCAATGCCTGCCAGCCCTGCGGCCGGGCATAACCAGCCTCGGCAACCCGATTGGACCAAGGCGCCAGTGGGTAGCAAGCCAGCCGCCTGGGCGCGGCGCTGGCCAAGGCAGCCGCGTCGGTATGGCGCAGCAGCGCCTGCCCCGTTGCCTTGACCTGCCAGTTGACCAGGCTGGCGCCCAATTCCGGCGCCAGGCTCAGGCGGGTCAGGCGGTCCTGCAGGTGCAGTGTGGTCACAGCCATGCAAGGTTCCTCTCGAGCAGAGCGATCAATTGGCCCGCCGGTAAGTCAGCAGCACGATGCCGCATACCACTACGGCGCCGCCGAGCAATTGCAGCGGGCCCAGTTGCTGGTCGAGCAGGGCCCAACCCAGCAGTAAAGTGGCGATGGGTTCGACGTTCATCACCGGGGCGTTTTGCGCCATGTTCAGCCTGGGCACGCAGACGAACAGCAAGCTAAACGCCAGCCCATACAGCAGTACCAGGCTGGCCAGCGCCACCCAGCCACTGCTGCTGCCCGGCAGCGACAAACCGGCCGGCATCACCCCGCTGGCGCCCGCGAGCAGCATGCTGGAGAACACGATCAGCAGGGTCAGCAGGCTGCGCACCGGGCCCCGCACGCTAGCCAGCTTGTGGTCGGTGATCCACAACGCGCAAGCAAAGGCACAAGCGGCGCCGAAGGCCAGGCTGACCCCCAGCGCCCAGTGCGGGTTGCCCGCACCGCTGTCGGCCAGGCGTGCCGGCACATCCAGCGCCAGCACCAGGCCGCATAGGATCAAGCCCATGAACAGCACGGTGCGGCCAGTGGGGCGCGCACCGCCCAGCGCCCAGGTCAGCAGCGCCAGCAGCATCGGGAAGGTATTGCCCACCAGCAAGGCCAGGGCCACCGGGATGCGCGCCACCGCCGAATACAGGCACAGGCTCTGGGTGGCGATCAGCAGGCCAAGCAGCAGTTGCCAGCGGCGGGTGCCAGCGGGCAGCGCCAGCGCCTGACGTTGCCACAGCAGCACGCCGGCCAGCACCAGGAAGGTAATGCCGGAACGGCAGAGTATGGCCAGCAGCACACCGGTGCCGTCATCGAAGGCGATGCGTGCGGCGATATGGTTACCGGCGAATGAGCAGGCAAGCAGGGCCAGCAGGGCGATGGCCAGCTGGCGCGGAAACAGCGGGGGAGCAGAGGAGGGGACAGCCATGTGCAGGATCCGTTTGCAGGTAGATTTTCCAGCCCTATCGCAGTCGTTGTAGGAGCGGCCTTGTGTCGCGATGGGCCGCAAGGCGGCCCCAGCAATATTCGCAACAACGCCGAAAACCTGGGGCCGCTTTGCGGCCCATCGCGACACAAGGCCGCTCCTACAGGCTGAGGTGCGGTTACAGCACCACGCTAGGCAGCCACAGCGAAATGGCCGGAATGTAGGTCACCGCCATCAGCACCAGGAACAGTGCCAGGTAGAACGGCAGCAGCGCCTTGACCGTCGATTCGATACTCACCTTGCCCACCGCCGAGCCGACGAACAACACGGCGCCCACCGGCGGTGTGATCAGGCCGATCCCCAGGTTCACCAGCATGATCATGCCGAAATGCACCGGGTCCACGCCGATGCCGGTGATCACCGGCAACAGGATCGGCGTAAGGATCAGAATCAGCGGCGCCATGTCCATCACCGTGCCCAACAGCAGCAACATGAAGTTGATGCACATCAGGATCACATAGCGGTTGTCCGACAGGGTGAGGAACGCCGTGGTGATCTTCGACGGGATCTGCATCAGTGTCATCACGTAGCCAAAGCTGGCCGCGAAGCCGATCAATATCATCACGATCGAGATGGTGCGCACCGTGCGGTGCATCAGCTTGGGCAGGTCGCGCCACTTGTAGTCACGGTAGATGAACATGGTCACAAAGAATGACCAGACGACCGCCACGGCTGCCGACTCGGTCGCAGTGAACACGCCCGAGAGGATACCGCCCAGGATGATCACCATGGCCATCAGGCCCCACAGTGCCTCACCGGCAATCTTCAGCGCTTGGCGCAGCGGGATGACCTCACCCTTGGGGTAGTTGCGCTTCTTGGCGAACAGCAGGCACAGGCCCATCATCACCGCGCTCAGCAGCAACCCTGGCATCACCCCGGCCATGAACAGCGAGGCGATCGAGACCGTGCCGCCCGCCGCCAGCGAGTACAACACCGAGTTGTGGCTGGGCGGGGTCAGCAGCGCCTGTACCGATCCGCTCACCGTCACGGCGGTAGAGAACTCGCGCGGGTAGCCTTTGCGCTCCATCTCCGGGATCAGCACCGAGCCCACCGAGGCGGTGTCTGCCACCGACGAGCCTGAAATTGCACCAAAGAACGTCGAGGCCATGATGTTGACCAGCGAAAGGCCGCCGCGCACGAAACCCACCAGCACCCCCGCAAAAGCCACCAGCCGCCGTGACATGCCGCCTTCGGCCATGATGGCCCCGGCCAGCACGAAGAACGGAATGGCCAGCAGCGAGAATTTGTTAACCCCGCTGGCCACCTGGATCATCATTGCCTGCAACGGGATGTCGATCCACCAGGCGCCGATCAGCGCCGAAAGGCCCAAGGCATAGGCCACGGGCATGCCCAGCAGGATGAGCGCGATAAAACTGCCCAACAGAATGAACGCATCCATTTACGCCGCTCCTTCGTTTTCTTCCAGTTGGTCGAAGCGCACCACCTTGCGGTGGCTCTGGTCGCCCAGCAGGAGTTTTTCCAGCACAAACACCAAGGTCAGCACGCCACCGATTGGGATCGGCGCATAGGTCATGCCCACGCGTACACTGGGCAGGGAGGCCAGAAACTGGTTCCAGGTGGTGATGCACAGCTGGGTGCCGTACCCGGTCATGAACAGGCACACCAGGACCATCAGCACCTGCACCAGCAGGGCCACCAGCCGGCGCTGCAGCGGCGGCAGGCGGTCGGTGATCATCGCCACCGCCATGTGCGCCCCGGCGCGGTAGCTGGCGGCGGCGCCAACGAAGGTGAACACCACCATCAGCAAGATGGCCACCGGCTCTGGCCAGCTGGCCCCGGTGCCGAGTACATAGCGGGCGAAGATGCCCCACGGGATGATCAGCGACATGCTCAGGATCGACAGGCCGGCGACCCAGATACAGGCGCGGTACAACGTGTCGTTGGCACGCAGAAAGAGGTTTTTCATGGGCATCACCAAAGCGGCAGGGCGGCTGACGCGGCCCTGCCGAGGTCGGTAGGAAAGGTCGCGCTTACTGCACCGCGTCGATACGTTTCATCAGGTCGGCGTATTGCGCGCCGTATTTTTCCCGCACCGGTGCGGTCGCGTCGTAGAAGGGTTTCTTGTCGACGGTGATGAACTCGACACCGGCGGCCTTGAGCTTCTCTTCGCTGCTGGCCGTTTTCGCATCCCACAGCACCCGCTCTTCCATCTGCGCCTCACGCGCTACCTTTTTCACCAGCGCTTGCTGTTCGGGGGTGAGCTTGTTCCAGGTGGTCTTGGACATCACCACCGGCTCGGGCAGGATCAGGTGGTTGGTCAGGGTGAAGTACTTGGCACTCTGGTAGTGGTTATGTTCGAGCAGGGTCGGTGGGTTGTTTTCGGCGCCGTCGATTACGCCGGTCTGCAGCGCGCTGAAGATCTCCCCGGTGTCCATGGCGATGCCGTTGCCGCCCATGGCGTTCATCATGTCGATGAACAGCGGGTTGCCCTGCACGCGAATCTTCATGCCCTTCAGGTCTTCCAGGCTGCGCACCGGCTTTTTCGTGTAGAGGCTGCGCGAGCCGCCATCCATCCAGGCCAGGGCCACCAGGTTAAAGTCGGAGTTGGTGATCTTGTCGAGGATTTCCTGGCCGATCTCGCCATCGATGACCTTGCGCATGTGGTCGTGATCGCGGAACACGAACGGCATGTTGAACACGTTCACATCCGGCACCACCGGGCCGACGATCCCCAGGCTGACGCGGGTCATCTGCACGGCGCCGATCTGCGCCTGTTCGATCACTTCCTTCTCCGAGCCCAGCACACCGCCGGCAAACATCTTGAAGGTGATGTCGCCATTGCTGGCCTGTTCCAGTTTCTTGCCCATGTTCTGCTCGGCCACCACCGTGGGGTAGCCGGCGGGGTGAATTTCCGCGAACTTGATGTCCAGCGCCGAAACGGGCATGGCCACGCTGCAGGCGAAGGGGAGTACGGCAAGAAGCAGCTTGCGTTTGAACGTCATGATGAAACTCCGTGGTTTTTATTATCTGGTTTCGGGCGTGCAAAGGGTGTGGTGCGCGTCGCGGGGCTCAGCCCCGCCAGGCTGGCTCCTCCAGGCCCTTGGTGCCTGGGTTGAGGGCAAATACCCCGCCCGCCAGCGGCTGGTCGCCAAGGTCGAGCCCCGCCGGGCGGATCGAGGTGACGTATAGGGTGTCGAAGTTGGCGCCACCGAAGGCGCACATCGCCGGCTTCTTCACCGGTACGCTGAGCGAGCGGTCAAGGCGCCCGTCAGGGGTGAACCGGTGGATCTGCCCGGCGTCATTGCCGCATATCCAATAGCAGCCATCCTGGTCGATGGCGGCACCGTCGGGGCGGCCGGGGTAATTGCGCATATCCACGAACAGCCGCGGGTTGTGGGGTGTGCCCGTGTCGGTGTCGTAGTCGAAGGCCCAGATCTTCTGCACGCTGGGGTGCGAATCGGACAGGTACATGCGCGTGCCGTCGGGGCTGAAAGCCAGGCCGTTGGGCACGATCATGCCCGCTTGCTGCAGGTGCAAATGGCCCTCGCGGTCATGCCGGTACAGTGCCCCTACGTGGGCGCCTTGCTGCATGTCCAGCAGCATGCTGCCGGCCCAGAAACGCCCTTGGCGGTCGCAGCGGCCATCGTTGAAGCGCATGCCCGGCTGCGCATGCGCCACCCCGCTGAGCACACGGCTGGCCAGGCTGCCGTCGGCCTTGGTTTGAATCTGGAAGATGCCGCTTTCCATGCCGGCCACCCAGCCGTCGCCACTGCGGGCGATACAGGCCAGCATCTGGTCGCCCTGCCAGACCTGGTGCGTATTATCCACCGGCTGCCAGCGGTGCAACTGGCGCGCGGGTATGTCGACCCAGTACAAGGCCTGCTCGCCAGGGTGCCACACGGGGCTTTCCCCGGTGCCGTTGCGGGCGTCGACGATCAGTTCACAGTGCATGGCCGTGCCTCCTGGCGCGTGCGGTCAGTTGAACGGTCCGGCCACGGCAAATGCGCCGCCCTGATAGACCATGCTCGGGTCATCGGCGGCAGGCGCCGGCTCGGCTTCCACCGCTGCGCGGAAGGGCTCCGAGCTGTCCTTGGGCACGTAGCCCAGGTGTGCGGCATGGCGGTTGTCCCACCATACGGTGCGGTTGGCCGAGGCACCGTAGACAATGGTGTGGCCGACGTTCGGCGTGAACAGGCCGCGCTCGATCAGCTGCACCAGGTCGTCGTAACTCAGCCAGGTGCAGAGCATGCGCGGGTTCTGTGGCCGGGGGAACGAAGAGCCGATGCGGATGCTGACGGTTTCGATGCCGTAACGATCGAAATAGAAGCTGGCGACATCTTCGCCATAGCACTTGGACAGCCCGTAGTAGCTGTCGGGGCGGCGCGGGGCATGCGCGTCGATGCGCTCGTTCTGGCGGTAGAAGCCGATGGTATGGTTGGAGCTGGCGAAGACCACCCGTTGCACCCCATGCTTGCGTGCCGCCTCGTAGACATGGAACACGCCGCAGATATTGGGGCCGAGAATCTCTTCGAACGAATGCTCGGTAGACACCCCGCCGAAGTGCACGATGGCATCGACGCCTTCGACCAGGGCATGCACGGCTGCCTTGTCGGCCAGGTCGCAGGTGACCACTTCTTCGTGTGGGCCAGCGGCTGGGGCCATGGGGTTGATGTCGGAAAGGCGCAGGACCTCGGCGCAGCCTTGCAGGCGTTCGCGAAGGACCTTGCCCAGGCCGCCTGCGGCTCCGGTGAGCAGCAGGCGTTTGAGGGGGGTAGTGGTCATGACCGGCTCTTATTGTTAATTGTTGTAGGTTGTCGTATGACTTCTGTTATTATTGGCGGTGCGATTCAGTGTTGTCAATGACAACTCAATGTCAGCCCGATGTCATGCGCGTGCCCTGTAGGAGCGGCCTTGTGTCGCGAAAGGGGTGCGAAGCGCCCCCAGGACGGCACCTTAGCGGCATGATTTGCCAGGGCCGTTTCGCCTCCTTACGCGACACAAGGCCGTCCCTCCAAAGGTCTGCGTAAACCCTTACAGCAATGACAACGGGTAGTTGAAAATCAACCGGTTCTCATCGAACTCGTTATTGCTGTAGTCCCGCCGAATCGACGAATTGCGCCATTTCACACTCAAATCCTTGAACGCTCCGCTCTGTATCACATATGCCAGTTCAGTCTCACGGACCCATTCCTTGCCATCCGTCACCACCCCGCTGTGCACTTCGCGGCCGCTGATGTAGCGGTTCATCAAGGTCAGCCCCGGTACGCCGACGGTGACGAAGTTGAAGTCATGGCGCACCTGCCATGAGCGTTCGTTGGCGTTGTCGAAGCTGGCGTTGTAGCTGTCATTGGCCAGGGTTCCGCCACTGGTGCCATTGACCCGCATCCAGGTATCGCCATCGACCTTCTGCAGCCCGACCCAGAAGGTGCTGCCGCCGTATTTGGCGGAGAACATCCCCGAGTACGTCTTGTTGTCCAGCTCGCCAGCGCGCCTGGAACCGTCGTCATCGCCCTGGAAATAGCCCAGGTTGGCGCCCAGGGTCCAGTCGCCGAGCGGCTGGCTGTGGCTCAGCTGCAGGTATTGCTGCTGGTAGACGTCCTTGAGCACCGCATTCCACAGCCCCACCAGGGTGCGCTCCTGGTTGAACCTGTACTCGCCCCCGACGAAGTTGAAGCGGTCCGACACCGCGCCGCCGTAGCTCATGTCCTCCATGCTGGCGTCGTTGCGCGGGCTGTTGGCGCGGAACTGGCCGCCGTACAAGGTCAGCCCGCCAATCTCGTTGGACGTGACCTGCCCGCCACGCAATGTTTGCGGCAGTGAACGCCCGTCGTCCGCGCGCAGAATTGGCAGTACCGGCATCCATTCGCCGATCTTCAGCTCGGTTTTCGAAATGCGCGCCTTGCCCGCCACGGCAAGCCGGCCAAAGTCATCCGCCGGCCGCCCATCGTCGTGGCGTGGCAGCAGCCCGGTGCCATAGGTGCCGCCCCCGCCATCGAGCTTCACCGACCACAGCCCCAGCACGTCCACGCCAAAACCCACCGGGCCCTCGGTGAAGCCGGAACGGGCATCGAGGATCACGCTCTGGGTCCATTCTTCGGCTTTGCCTTGCGGGTTGGCGGGGTTGGTGAAGTTGCGGTTGATATAGAAGTTGCGCAGGCCCAGCACGGCTTTGCTGTCTTCGATGAAACCTTGGGCAAGGCTGGTGCCCGGCAGGCAGCTGAGCAGGCTGGCGCCAAGCAGCGCATAGGGGAGGGTGGTGTGGCAGATTTTCGACATGGGTTGCTTCCGCTGATGTTGTTTTTGTTATGTGTTGTCGTACAACTGCGGCTTTTTTAACAAGTGAAAAACCCGCTGTCAACGGCGTTGGCCGCCAGCATTCAGCTACTTTCAGCGGTGAGCGCTCAAGCGCAGGCTCTAGTTCGGGCTCGCAATAACAACTGGTCATACTACGACTGCCCGCGAATTGTTGCATTTGTCGCAACGCACTGCCTCGGGTGCGTCAGTTTGTCGCAGAATTATTTAGTAATACTATTCTTCGTTGCTGAATGTCTTATCGATTCAGACCTATGGAAACGGAGATTTCACCGATGAGCACCACCCGTGCTTCACACCCTTCACGCTTGCTGCCCAGATCGCTAGGCGTGGTTTTTTTGCTGATGGGCCTGGCCTTGCTGGCCGGCGGCATCAAACTGGCAACCCTTGGCGGTTCGCTGTATTACCTGCTGGCCGGCATTGGCTTGGCGATTACCGCAGCCTTGTTGCTGGCTGGCCGACGTGAGGCATTGAGCGTTTATGGCGTCGTGCTGTTGCTGAGTTCGCTCTGGTCGTTGGTCGAGGTGGGCCTGGACTGGTGGCAACTGGTCCCCCGGCTGGCCCTCTGGTTCGTCCTTGGCCTGGTGTTGTTATTGCCTTGGCTACGCAGGCCATTGACGCAGGGCCAGCCTTATCCCCTCGGTACAGGGGTATTGAGTGTGGGCGTGGCGGCCGCGGGCCTGATGGCGCTGGCCAGCCAGTTCACCCAGCCCGACACCGTGGTCGGCCGCCTGGACCGTGACACGGCAGGCACCACCAGCACGGCACCGGCAATGCCTGACGGTGACTGGCAGTCCTACGGGCGTACCGAGTTTGGCGACCGTTACTCGCCACTCAAGCAGATCACCCCGCAGAATGTGGGCAAGCTCAAGCTGGCCTGGACCTACCGCACCGGTGATATCCCCGGGCCAAACGACCCGGGCGAGACCACGGCGGAAAACACCCCGCTGAAAGTCAACGGCAAGCTCTACGTATGCACCCCGCATAGCCAGGTGATTGCCCTGGACCCCGACAGCGGCAAGGAGATCTGGCGTTTCGATCCCAAGCTCAGCACGCAGAATGCGGCCAACTTCAAAGGCTGGGCACACATGACCTGCCGCGGCGTGGCCTATTTCGACACGGCCAGCTCGCAAGCGAGCCCCGTGCAAGGGCGGGCCTGCGCCAAGCGCATCTACGTACCCACCGCCGACACCCGCCTGATCGCGCTGGATGCCGATACCGGCCAACAGTGCGCCGGCTTTGGCGACAACGGCCAGATCGACCTTACCCGCAACATCGGCAGCTTCGCCCCCGGTGGCTATTACTCCACTTCGCCACCCACCGTGGCCGGCGGCCTGGTGATACTTGGCGGTCATGTCACCGATAACGTTTCCACCGACGAGCCGTCCGGCGTCGTCCGCGCCTATGATGCGATCACCGGCCAGCTGGTGTGGAACTGGGACAGCGGCAACCCCGACGCCACCGCGCCGATCAGTGACGGCCAGTTCTACACCCGCAACTCTCCAAACGTGTGGTCGGTGATCAGCGCCGATGAGAAGCTCGGCCTGCTGTACCTGCCCATGGGCAACCAGATGCCCGACCAGTGGGGCGGCAACCGCACGCCAGAGGCGGAGAAATTCAGTGCCGGCCTGGTGGCCCTGGACATCGCCACTGGCAAGGTGCGCTGGAACTACCAGTTCACCCATCACGACTTGTGGGACATGGATGTCGGTGGCCAGCCGAGCCTGGTCGACATCAAGACCGCCGAAGGCATCAAGCCTGCGGTAATGGCATCGACCAAGCAGGGCAGCATCTACGTGCTGGACCGCAGCAACGGTCAGCCGCTGGTGCCCATCCACGAAACCCCGGTACCGCAAGGCGCCGTGGAAGGTGATCACACCGCACCGACCCAGCCGATGTCCGAGCTCAATTTCATGCCGCCCACCCTGCGTGAGCGAGACATGTGGGGGGTAACGCCGTTCGACCAGATGCTGTGCCGCATCGACTTCCGTTCGCTGCGCTATGACGGCATCTACACCCCGCCATCGCTGCAGGGCTCGCTGGTCTACCCAGGCAACTTCGGGGTGTTCGACTGGGGTGGCATTTCGGTCGACCCGGAGCGCCAGATCGCCTTCGTCAACCCCAGCTACATGGCCTTCAAGTCGCAGTTGGTGCCAGCCTCGAAAATCGCCGGGCAGCCGGCGCGCAAGAGTGAGACCGAGGGCATCCAGGCCAACAAGGGCGCGCCTTATGGGGTGATCATGGGCGCTTTCCTGTCGCCGCTGGGGCTGCCTTGCCAGGCACCGGCCTGGGGCTATGTGGCCGCAGTGGACCTGACCACCCACAAGGTGATCTGGAAGCACAAGAACGGCACCGTACGTGACAGCTCGCCCATTCCGATCCCACTGACCATGGGCGTGCCGAGCCTGGGCGGAAGCTTCACCACCGCCAGCGGCCTGGCGTTCCTCAGCGGCACCCTCGACCAGTACCTGCGTGCTTATGACGTGCGCGATGGCAAGGTGCTTTGGGAAGGGCGCCTGCCGGCAGGTGCTCAGACCACGCCGATGACCTACACCGGCAAGGATGGTCGCCAGTACGTGCTGGTGATGGCCGGCGGGCATGGCTCGTTGGGTACCCGGCAAGGGGACTATGTGATGGCGTTTGCCCTGCCGGAGTAAGCGGCGGCAGGTTCAAGGCCTGTGAGATCGAGCACCGCGCGGCCGGCGCTTGGTTTCACGGGCTTTGTTGACGGCCAGCACGTCCCCCACCCCTGTCGGCAGAGCTTGGGCTGAAGCACTACCTGAAGCGCGTTGGGCCCAGAACTAAAAGCTACAACTGGTGTCTGAGCGCCAACAATGACATGACGTCCATTTCCCCAAGTAAGGAGGCTTCACCATGCAACCCACCCCAGTCACGTCCGCCGGCAAGCTGCTCGGCAGTTATGGTTATGGCAAGGCGCTGATCGTCTGCATGCTTATCCTGGGCAGTGTCTTCCTGGGCCTGGCCGCTTTCGTCGGCTACCTGAGTGCTACCAGCGGCCAGAACTTCAACGGCCCGCAAAGCCTGTTCTATTCCACCATCGCCTTGCTGGCGGTGCTCGGTGGGGTGATGTTCGCCCTGGCGCTGTGGCAGAAGAAACTGCGCGCTGCCCGTTATGAGGTTTATGAGAAAGGCATCTGCCAGATCATCGGCAACCAGCGCGATTACGTGCCCTTCAGCGAGATGGGCGACTTTTACCTATTCGCTTCTGGGCAGACTGCCATTGCCGGCCTGATCAACAACCTCGCTTATCGCCGTAACGCCAGTGAGCCGTTTCGCCGGGTCAACCCACACCTGCAAAAGCTTTATGTGTTTCTTGAGCAGGTACGCGAGCTGTACCTGAACGAACGCCTGCCAGCAGTATTCGCCACCCTGCAAAGCGGCGGGGCGGTGCAGTTCAACTACCTCGAAACGTCCCAGGTTTGGGGCAAGCGCATGAGCGGCGACTTCTTCAATGTCACCACCAAACCGCTGACCATCACTCGTGAAGCGCTCGACGTGGATGGCCGCAAGGTCGCGTTGAGCAGCCTGCGCAATGTTGACCTCAGCCAGTGGACCGAACTGGTGGTGATCAAGGACGAAAACGGCCAGACCGTGCTGTCGACCGTATCGACCGGCATCATCAGCTTTGACCTGTTCCTCAATACGTTGCACAACCTGCTTGAAGCCGAGTCGGCCTTAGCAACGCCTGAAGCCTGATGCAATCCATCGACGAACCGCTCCCACAGGATCCCCGTTTGCTGAAGACTTTCGTGATACCTGTAGGAGCTGGTCTTGCCATCGATGATTGCATTCCAGGATTAGCCAGGCTTTGGCAATACGCAATGCCCTGTGGGAGCGGGCGTGCCCGCGAAGCAAGCGACGCGGTGTCTGGCACCGGCTTCGCCGGTGTTCGCGGGCAAGCCCGCTCCCACAGTTCCGCCACAGGTCAGCTACACCCCATGCAACCTGAGAGCCCGCTGAGCACATTCCTTCCAATTGATACTGCGCTTCAGCAGCGGCGTTACCTCATCACTTTCAGCCGCCATCACCACCGGCATATCCCGCATCCTCACCCATGGCTCACTCTGCCAATACAACAACGTCGCCGTTCGCCCGCCAGGCCAGCACATCCGCCCAAGCCTGGGCGTATCCGCTTCCCCCGATCCACCTGCCCATCACGTAGCACCGCCACCACCTCATGCGTCAGCCACCAGCGCAAATGCCGGTTCTCCGGCACATGGTGATGCGCCAGTAATGTATAGGCTCCGGACTCGCTGACCATGGTGGTTTCCTGGTACTTGCCATAGCGCAGCAACTGCACCGTGCGGTACTGGTCCGGGTCGAGCTTGCGCATGCAATGTTCGTCGAAGAAGTGCCCGCTCAGTCGGCCGAGTTCGTGGGCGCAAAACCAGGCTTCGGATTCGAGCCAGAGCGTGTGAAGAGGGCGGTTGTGGCGGGTGAAGACGGTCGGTGTATTGAGACTGTCGATGTTTGGCCATCCTGATGTTGGAGAGCCGTTGCTAACGGGAACGGGGTTCCGCTGCGTGAGCGTTCTTAAGCGCCATGAAACGTTATCGCGACGCTTTCAAAGTGACAATCGCGAAGCTTGTAGGATGCTTCCTGTTCGGCAATTCCTGCGCCAACAAAAAAGGCTGCCATTCGGCAGCCTTCTCGATGCTCAGCCCGGACGATCAATCCCAGCTCAACGCCCCACCAGTCTGATACTCAATCACCCGCGTCTCAAAGAAGTTCTTCTCCTTCTTCAAGTCCATGATCTCGCTCATCCACGGGAACGGGTTGGTAGTCCCCGGGTACTCTTCCTTCAGACCAATCTGGGTCAAACGACGGTTGGCGATGAACTTGAGGTAGTCCTCCATCATCGCTGCGTTCATGCCCAGTACGCCGCGTGGCATGGTGTCGCGGGCGTATTCGATCTCCAGCTGGGTCCCTTGCAGGATCATCTGGGTCGCTTCTTCCTTCATCGCCGCATCCCACAGGTGCGGGTTCTCGATCTTGATCTGGTTGATCACGTCGATACCGAAGTTCAGGTGCATCGACTCGTCACGCAGGATGTACTGGAACTGCTCGGCAACGCCGGTCATCTTGTTGCGGCGGCCCATGGACAGGATCTGGGTGAAGCCGCAGTAGAAGAAGATGCCTTCCAGTACGCAGTAGTAGGCGATCAGGTTGCGCAGCAGCTCCTTGTCGGTTTCGACGGTGCCGGTGTTGAACTCCGGGTCGGAAATGGCGCGGGTGTACTTCAGGCCCCAGGCGGCTTTCTTCGCGACCGACGGGATCTCGTGGTACATGTTGAAGATCTCGCCTTCATCCATGCCCAGCGACTCGATGCAGTACTGGTAGGCGTGGGTGTGGATCGCCTCTTCGAAGGCCTGGCGCAGAATGTACTGGCGGCACTCGGGGTTGGTGATCAGGCGGTACACGGCCAGGGCCAAGTTGTTGGCAACCAGCGAGTCGGCGGTGGAGAAGAAGCCCAGGTTGCGCATGACGATGCGGCGCTCGTCTTCGGTCAGGCCGTCCTGGCTCTTCCACAGGGCGATGTCGGCGGTCATGTTGACCTCTTGCGGCATCCAGTGGTTGGCGCAGCCGTCCAGGTACTTCTGCCAGGCCCAGTCGTACTTGAACGGTACCAGCTGGTTCAGGTCGGCGCGGCAGTTGATCATGCGCTTTTCGTCAACGGCAACACGGGCCGAGGAGCCTTCCAGTTCGGCCAGGCCTTCGGCAACGTCGAGGGCGTCGAGGGCTGCCTTGGCACGTTTGACCGCGTCGGAGTCAGCAGCGGTGGCCGCACGGGCTTCCAGG
This sequence comes from Pseudomonas sp. TJI-51, assembly GCF_000190455.2. Taxonomy (NCBI): domain Bacteria; kingdom Pseudomonadati; phylum Pseudomonadota; class Gammaproteobacteria; order Pseudomonadales; family Pseudomonadaceae; genus Pseudomonas; species Pseudomonas sp. TJI-51. The sequence goes on along the minus strand of NZ_AEWE02000087.1, from coordinate 19,307 downwards.
GCGGCGGCACCGCCGGCGCTGTCGAGCTTGTCGAGGGTGGCGGCGGCAGCGGTCTGCGCAGGGTTGTTGCCTTTGGCGGCTACTTCGCCGTCTTCTTTGTCGAATTCGTCCCAGCTCAGCATGGTTTGGCTCCTGCTTGAGGGTTGCCCTGGGGCAACCGCTTGGATTTAAAGAATGTGATGCCTGACGCAAGGCCGTAACGGCGAATGGACAGCTCGAGAGGCTGACTCTCGTTTACATCTGAATGTGTTCTGGCTTGTACCTGGCCAGGCCTCGGGGAGGGGCCAGGACAATTGAATGGTGCTCTTTTCAGAGGGGGCGAAGTATATCGGATTTCGCCTTGGATCGGGGCGCGTCTCTTGCGGGCGAGAGTAACTTTTTCGACCGGAAATGCGTGCGTCCGTTCACCGGGTTTGTGTGGCTTGCTATGGGAAGGGAGTGTAGCGGCAAAACGCGGATGGCACTACATGTTGTGGCTTTTTATTTTTAAGGCACATTATGTGGTGTTGGCGTGATTTTTGTGGGAGCGGCCTTGTGTCGCGAACGGGCCGCAAAGCGGCCCCGCGAATCATGCCGCGAAGCTGCAATCTTGGGGGCGCTTCGCACCCCAATCGCGACACAAGGCCGCTCCCACAGTGACCGCGTTTTGTGAGAAGTCCTGTTCTTTTGCCGAGCCGCGTGAGCGCCGGGCAAGGGCAAGGTTTCTCCGGGGTGCAGATACAAAAATGCCGCGCGGGGCACCCAAGGGCACCCCGTGCGGCATTCAGGCCTTACTGGCAGGCTTCGCAGTCTGGCTCGTCGATCGCGCAGGCCTTCGGCACTGGCGCTGGGCCGGCTGCCTGAACCGGGGCGCTGTCGCCACCGCTGGAAACGGCGTTGAGCTTGCCGGTGTTGATGGTCGACTTCTCGGTGCTGGTCGCGGCCAGGGCACGGAGGTAGTAGGTGGTTTTCAGGCCACGGTACCAGGCCATGCGGTAGGTCACGTCCAGCTTCTTGCCCGAGGCGCCGGCAATGTACAGGTTCAGCGATTGCGCCTGGTCGATCCACTTCTGACGACGCGAGGCCGCATCGACAATCCACTTGGTTTCGACTTCGAACGCGGTGGCGTACAGGTCTTTGAGCTCTTGCGGAATACGCTCGATCTGCTGCACCGAACCGTCGTAGTACTTCAGGTCGTTGATCATGACCGAGTCCCACAGGCCGCGGGCTTTCAGGTCGCGCACCAGGTACGGGTTGATCACGGTGAACTCGCCCGACAGGTTGGATTTCACGTACAGGTTCTGGTAGGTCGGCTCGATCGACTGCGACACGCCGGTGATGTTGGCAATGGTTGCAGTTGGCGCGATGGCCATGATGTTCGAGTTACGGATACCTTTTTTGACGCGCTCGCGCACCGGGGCCCAGTCCAGCGACTCTTCCAGGTTGACGTCGATGTACTTCTGGCCACGGGCCTCGATCAGGATCTGTTGCGAATCCAGTGGCAGGATGCCCTTGGACCACAGCGAGCCCTGGAAGGTCTCGTAGGCGCCACGCTCGTCGGCCAGGTCGCACGAAGCCTGGATGGCGAAGTAGCTGACCGCTTCCATCGACTTGTCGGCGAACTCGACGGCCGCGTCGGAGCCGTACGGGATGTGCTGCAGGTACAGCGCATCCTGGAAGCCCATGATGCCCAGGCCGACCGGGCGGTGCTTGAAGTTCGAGTTACGCGCTTGCGGCACCGAGTAGTAGTTGATGTCGATCACGTTGTCGAGCATGCGCACGGCGGTGTTCACGGTGCGTTGCAGCTTGGCGGTGTCCAGCTTGCCATCATTGATGTGGTTCGGCAGGTTGATCGAGCCCAGGTTGCAGACCGCGATCTCGTCCTTGTTGGTGTTCAGGGTGATCTCGGTGCACAGGTTCGAGCTGTGGACCACGCCCACGTGCTGCTGCGGCGAACGCAGGTTGCACGGGTCCTTGAAGGTCAGCCATGGGTGGCCGGTCTCGAACAGCATCGACAGCATCTTGCGCCACAGGTCTTTGGCTTGGATGGTCTTGAACACCTTGATCTTGTTGTACTCGGTCAGGGCTTCGTAGTACTCGTAGCGCTCTTCGAAGGCCTTGCCGGTCAGGTCGTGCAGGTCGGGCACTTCCGATGGCGAGAACAGGGTCCACTTGCCGTCATCGAAGACACGCTTCATGAACAGGTCAGGGATCCAGTTGGCGGTGTTCATGTCGTGGGTACGACGGCGGTCATCACCGGTGTTCTTGCGCAGCTCGATGAATTCTTCGATGTCCAGGTGCCAGGTTTCCAGGTAGGCACACACGGCGCCTTTGCGCTTGCCACCTTGGTTCACGGCAACGGCCGTGTCGTTGACCACTTTCAGGAACGGCACCACGCCCTGGGACTTGCCATTGGTGCCCTTGATGTACGAGCCCAGTGCACGGACCGGGGTCCAGTCGTTGCCCAGGCCACCGGCGAATTTCGACAGCATGGCGTTGTCGTGGATCGCGTGGTAGATGCCCGACAGGTCGTCCGGCACGGTGGTCAGGTAGCAGCTGGACAGCTGCGGGCGCAGGGTACCGGCGTTGAACAGGGTCGGGGTCGAGGCCATGTAGTCGAACGACGACAACAGGTTGTAGAACTCGATCGCACGGGCTTCCTTGTCTTTCTCTTCCAGCGCCAGGCCCATGGCCACACGCATGAAGAACACCTGGGGCAGCTCGAAGCGCACGCCATCCTTGTGGATGAAGTAGCGGTCGTACAGGGTTTGCAGGCCCAGGTAGGTGAACTGCTGGTCGCGCTCGTGGTCGATGGCCTTGCCCAGACGCTCCAGGTCGTAGCCTTTCAGGGCAGGGTCCAGCAGCTCGAATTCGACGCCTTTCTCGACATAGGCCGGCAGCGCCTTGGCGTACAGGTCGGCCATTTCGTGGTGGGTGGCGCTTTCGGCGACGTTCAGGAAGCCCAGGCCTTCGGCGCGCAGGGTGTCCATCAGCAGGCGGGCAGTGACGAACGAGTAGTTCGGCTCGCGCTCTACCAGGGTACGGGCAGTCATCACCAGGGCGGTGTTGACGTCCTTGATGGCTACGCCGTCGTAAAGGTTCTTCAGGGTTTCGCGCTGGATCAGGTCGCCATCGACTTCGGCCAGGCCTTCGCAGGCTTCGCTGATGATGGTGTTCAGGCGGGCCATGTCCAGTGGTGCCAGGCTGCCGTCGGCCAGGGTAATGCGGATGCTCGGGTGTGGCTCGACCACGGCGTCGCTGTTGGCGCGGGTCGCACGCTCCTTGGCACGCTGGTCGCGGTAGATCACGTAGTCGCGGGCGACTTTCTGCTCGCCGGCGCGCATCAGGGCCAGCTCGACCTGGTCCTGGATTTCTTCGATGTGGATGGTGCCACCCGATGGCATGCGACGCTTGAACGTGGCGGTAACCTGCTCGGTCAGGCGCGCGACAGTGTCGTGGATGCGCGACGAGGCGGCGGCGGTGCCGCCTTCAACTGCGAGGAACGCCTTGGTGATGGCAACGGTGATCTTGTCGTCGGTGTACGGGACGACAGTGCCGTTACGCTTGATCACGCGCAGTTGGCCAGGGGCGGTAGCAGCCAGATCCTGCTGGGAATCGGCGGCCTGCGGCACCTTGGCCTGCGGGTTCTCGCGAGTTGTGTCGGTTTGCATGGGTGGGTGTCTCCACAGTTTCTATATTGTACAGGCGCCTTTTGAGCGCCCACCGTTCCGTCCACTTGCTCGATAACCTCACGGGGATGCGCACTGCATGCGCACCCGCCCGCGCGGGCGTACCGACTTCGGGACAGACTCAGGAATAAGGGGCAATGGCTTGCCGCTCCCTGGCCGAAGTCAAAGGTTCTGGGCTGGGCCCAAAAACTGTTGCTGATGAGTGCCAGGCTGGCCTGCAACACCCATGCCCGAACAAGGCCCTGGGTGGGCTTGCCTCGGTCGCCTCCGCAGGAGCGGTTTGGCTGCTGAAATCACTTGAAGTTCCAACCCGAAGATCGTTTGATCTAGCGGGTTGACTTTTGTGTGTGATTTTGCACGAACCCCTATATCTAGTGGTTCGCTGCGATCGGGATACAAGATAATGCGGTATTGGGGGGTTTGCAAGGCGAGCGTCTGTGGATAACGTGTGGGTACTTTGTGGGTGAAAGGTGAGTATTCGCTGTAGGCCTTGTGCCAAGTGGTTTGCAGTATTTTTCGGCCGTTCGCCGCCCCGTCGCAGTTTTTGCGGGCGCGCACCCTACCACAAAAAACGCTCGAGCCAAGGGGGGCAGGTGCGTGGCTGTAGCGGGTTGCTGCCTGTCAGATCGAGCACCGTGCGGGCCCCGCTCGATTTCATGGACAGCAAAGATCTACAGTCATACGCTCAAAGGCCAAGATTGCGATCCAGAGAATAAAAAGGCCAAAGCCATGGACCAGACCCAACCCCGCATTCTGATCGTCGAGGACGACCCGCGCCTGGCCGAGCTGACCGCCGAGTACCTGCAGGCCAACGGCTTCGAGGTCGCGGTCGAGGGCGATGGCGCGCGTGCCGTGCGTCGGATCGTCGACAGCCAACCTGATCTGGTCATTCTCGACCTGATGCTGCCGGGCGAGGACGGCTTGAGCATCTGCCGCCGGGCGCGCAACCAGTACCCTGGGCCGATCCTGATGCTCACCGCACGCAGCGACGAACTCGACCAGATCCACGGGTTGGACCTGGGCGCCGACGACTATGTCTGCAAGCCGGTGCGCCCGCGTCTGCTGTTGGCGCGCATACAGGCCTTGCTGCGCCGTAGCGAAGCCCTGGACAGCAAGCGCCAGGACCTGGCGTTCGGTGCCCTGCACATCGACAACCGGCTGCGCGAGGCGCGCCTCGGTGAGCAACTGATCGAACTGACCGGCGCCGAATTCGACTTGCTCTGGCTGCTGGCCAGCAATGCCGGGCGGGTGCTTAGCCGCGAACAGATCTTCACTGCGCTGCGTGGTGTTGGCTACGACGGCCAGGACCGTTCCATCGACATCCGCATTTCCAGGATCCGCCCCAAGATCGGCGATGACCCGCTGCAGCCGCGGCTGATCAAGACCCTGCGCAGCAAGGGCTACCTGTTCGTCGGCGAGGCGCCATGAACAATTCGATATTCCTGCGCATCTATGGCGGTATGCTGGCGGTGCTGGTACTGGTGGCGCTGCTGGGCGTGCTCAGCCTGCACCTGGTCAACGAGGTGCGCGCCGCCCAGCACCGTGAGCGCCTGGCGCAAGGCACCTTCAGCCTGATGGCGGACAACCTGGCGGTGCAGAACGCAACCGAACGCAAGCGCTCGCTGTTGATTTGGGAGCGCCTGCTCGGCGTGCCACTGGCGCTGCAGCCGATGAGCGCCCGCCGGCTTGATGGCAGCCAGCGGGCGCGCCTGGCCCGTGGCCTGGTGGTGGTGGAAAAAACCGGCCCGCATGCGGCACAGGTGCTGCGCAAGGTTGGCCAGGAAGACCTGATGCTGGTGGCGCAGATCAACCAGATCAGCGAGCAGTTGGCACGCGCGACGCTTTATCTGCTGGCCGATGAGCTGGTGCGCTACCCGGTCACCGAACAACAGCAGCGCCTGGCCCAGCTGACGCAGGAAAAAGGCTTCGGCTTTGGCGTTGCATTGCAACGGATCGAGCGCGTCAGCCTGGACGATGACCAGCGGCACAGGGTCGAGGAGGGCGACACGGTGATGGCGCTGGGCAAGGATGGCGATTCGATCCGGGTGTTCGCCGGGTTGACCGGCTCGCCCTGGGTGCTGGAGATCGGCCCGCTGTACCAGCTCAACCCGTATCCGCCGCAGTTGCTGGTCCTGATCGCGTTTCTGGGCCTGTGCCTGATCGGTCTGGTGGTCTACTTGCTGGTCCGCCAGTTGGAGCGCCGCGTGTCGGGCCTGGAAGTTGCCGCCACACGCATCGCCCAAGGCAGCCTGGACACACGCGTACCGGCTGGCGACACCGACTCGGTAGGGCGCCTGGCCGCCGCATTCAATGGCATGGCCGAGCACTTGCAGCGTTCGCTGACCATGCAGCGTGAGCTGGTGCGCGCGGTATCCCACGAGTTGCGCACGCCGGTGGCGCGCCTGCGCTTTGGCCTGGAGATGATCGAAAGTGCCAGCACCGAGCAGGCGCGCGCCAAGCACCTGGCTGGCATGGACGGCGACATCCAGGACCTCGACAGGCTGGTCGACGAAATGCTCACTTACGCGCGCCTGGAGCAAGGCGCGCCGGCCTTGCAGTTCCAGCGGATCGACATCGATGTCTTGCTCGACCGGGTGATCGACGAGTTGGCGCCGCTGCGTGCCGATGTGCGCGTCGAGCGGGGTGAGTGCCAGGGGGCCGATGCCGATGGCGCCTGGGTCGAGGCTGAGCCGCGCTACCTGCACCGGGCGCTGCAGAACCTGGTCGGCAATGCCATGCGCCACGCCGAGTCGCAGGTACGCCTGAGCTACCAGCTGGGGCAGCAACGCTGCCGCATCGATGTGGAAGACGATGGCCCAGGGATCCCTGAGGGGGTATGGGACCGCATTTTCACGCCGTTCACCCGCCTGGACGACAGCCGCACCCGCGCCTCGGGCGGGCATGGCCTGGGCCTTTCGATTGTGCGGCGGATCATCTACTGGCATGCCGGGCGAGCCACGGTAGGGCGCAGTGCGACGTTGGGGGGCGCTTGCTTCAGCCTGAACTGGCCGCGCCAGCAGGCACCGCTGTAGGCGTCAGACGCTCACCAGGCTAAGCAGATGGCCGTTTTGCAGGCTGAACTGGCCGTGCAGCTCTGCCCCGCGTTGCCACTGTGGCGACAGGTCGGTGAGCAGGCGCAGGCGCGCCAGCCCCTCGCCAGACCAGTCGAGCACTTCGGCGTGCTCGAAGTAGAAACGCTGGCGGGTGAGGGGGTAGAGGGTCTTGAACAGGCTTTCCTTCAGCGAGAAGGTCAGGGTGACCGTCAGCCCAAGCTGAGCGCGGTCCAGGCGCTCCAGCTCGGCCGGGGTGAGAATTTCGCCCATCAAGCGCTCGGCGCGTTCGTCATCGAGCAGGGCTTCCTGATCCAGGCCCAGGCCCTGGCAGCTGTGGGCGCCAGCGACCACAGCGGCGGCCCAGCCTTGGCCATGGGTGATCGAGCCATGAATGCCGGCGGGCCAGATGGGCGAGCGGTCTTCATGGGTGCCAGGCACGTAGTTGCGACCGTCCAGGCGCTGCAGCGCGGCCCGTGCGCATGCACGGCCGGCCAGGTACTCGGCCTGGCGCTTGGGCACCGAGCGCAGCAGGCTGGCGCTTGGCACTACCCCCGCGCGCTGGAAGTCGTCGGCCCCTAGCTGGGCGGGTTCGAAGGCGCAACTGACCAGCACCGCACCGGGTAATGGGCGTGGCAGGGGCCAGTGGTACTGAAGTGGGGCGCAGCAGGCGGGGAGCGTATTCATGGCGGCTATTGTGCCAGCCGCGGCGACGGTGTGGGAGATGCAATAGCCAAGGCTGCCGTGCAGCCCATCGCCGGCAAGCCTGCAGGCCCGAAGATCTATGCAGTGCCTGGGGAAGCTGGCTTGCCGACAATGGGCCGCAAAGCGGGCCGTACAATCGCTATTTGAATACCTTCTTGAAAAACGCCTGCATATCCGCCCAGGAGCTTTCATCCGCGGCCTTGTTATAGCCAATGTCCGGCCCGCCATGCTCGCCATGGCTCAAGCGGTCTGCATCCGGATTGGTGAAACCGTGCTTGGCCCCTTCGATGCTGACGAACTGATAGTTCACCTTGGCCGCATCCATCTCGGCCTTGAAGTCCTTGACCTGTTGCGGTGTGACCATGCTGTCGGCCGCGCCGTGCTCGACCAGGATAGCCGCGCGTACCACGCCCGGTTTGGCCGGGGTAGCGGTAGCCAGTGCGCCATGGAAGCTCACTACGCCGTCGAGTTTCTCCCCACGGCGTGCAGCATCCAGCACCACCTTGCCGCCGAAGCAGTAGCCGACCGCACCCAGCTCGTGCTTGTTGGTGTTCGGTTGCAGTTTCAGCAGCTCCAGGCCTGCATCGAAACGCCTGGCCGCAGCGGCAGGGTCTTTCAGGGCGGCCGTCATGAACGCCTGGGCATCCTGCGGGTGCTGGGTGTGCTTGCCATCGCCATACATGTCGATGGCCAGGGCGTTATAGCCCAGCGCTGCCAGGTCACGGGCGCGGCGCTTGGCATAATCGTTCAGCCCCCACCATTCATGCACCACCACAATGCCGGGGCGCTTGCCCTCGACGGCGTCGTCGTATGCGTAGTAGCCGACCAGGCGGTTGCCGTCGGCGTCCTGGTAAGGAATTTCGCGGGTTTGTACTGCCGCTTGGGCAAGGGCAGCGCTGCACATCAGGGTCAGGGCCAGCAGGACACGCATGGGTACTACTCCTTGTTCGGCAATCGGGTCGTTCAGCCGAGGTTCAGTCAGGGTTCAGTCGCGGTTCAGGGTGCCCTGCTTACTCTAGCTTCCAGACCGAAACAACGCACCCAACTGGAGTAACCTGCCATGAAAACCTTCAATACCCTGCTTGCCGCCATGGCCGTCTGCGCCGCTGGCCTCACCACCGCTCAGGCTGCCGATGACAACTTCGCCAGCCTCACCTACGGCCAGACCAGCGACAAGGTTCGCAAGTCCGGCCTGTTGCAGCGCAACACCGACAACCTCAACACCGACGGCATCATCGGCAAGGATGACACCTGGGGTGTGCGTGTGGGCAAGATCAACGACCAAGGCCGTTACTACATGACCTATGACAACGTCTCGGGCGACCACAGCGGCCTGAAACTGCGTCAGGAAA
>NZ_AEWE02000087.1:0-10447 GCF_000190455.2 Pseudomonas sp. TJI-51 | reverse complement strand
CCCAGGACTCGCCAGGCGCCCGCCGCGATACCGACTACGGTTATGCCTACGGGCTGCAGGCCGGTGTGATCCAGGACATCACCGACAAGGCTTCGGTCGAGCTGGGCTACCGCTATCTGCGCACCAATGCGGCAACCGAGGTCGGCGCGCATGGCGGGCCGAAGGATGGCACCCTGCGCCTGAGCAGCAGTGCGCAGACTTACCTGGCGGCCTCCTACAAGTTCTGACGGCCTGCCGGGTTATCCTGTCCCGGCCTCTTCGCGGCTAAAGCCGCTGCCACAGGGATCGCACAGTCCAGCAAACCTGTGTGCTCCCTGTGAGAGCGGCTTTAGCCGCGAAGAGGCCGGTACAGGCAATAGATGAAAAGGAGCTGCATATGAAACTGCTGGTGGTCGAGGACGAAGCCCTGCTTCGCCATCACCTCTACACCCGCCTGGGCGAAAGCGGCCACGTGGTCGAGGCGGTCGCCGATGCCGAGGAGGCGCTGTACCAGGCCGGGCAATACCACTTCGACCTGGCCATCATCGACCTGGGCTTGCCCGGTATCAGTGGCCTGGAGCTGATCACGCGCCTGCGCAGCCAGGACAAGACCTTCCCCATCCTCATCCTCACGGCCCGTGGAAACTGGCAGGACAAGGTCGAAGGCCTGGCCGCAGGCGCCGACGACTACCTGGTCAAACCCTTCCAGTTCGAAGAGCTCGAAGCCCGCCTGAATGCGCTGCTGCGCCGCTCCAGCGGCTTCACCCAGTCGACCATCGCTGCCGGCCCACTGGTGCTCGACCTCAACCGCAAGCAGGCCAGCCTCGATGCGCAGCCGTTGGCGCTCACGGCTTATGAGTACCGCATCCTCGAATACCTCATGCGCCATCATCAGCAAGTGGTGGCCAAGGACCGCCTGATGGAGCAACTGTACCCAGGCGATGAGGAGCGTGACCCGAATGTCATCGAAGTGCTGATCGGCCGCCTGCGCCGCAAGCTGGAAGGCGAGCAGGGGTTCAAACCCATCGATACCGTACGTGGCCTGGGCTACCTGTTCACCGAGCGCTGCCGATGATTCGTTCCCTGCGCGTGCGCCTGATGCTGGCCGCCGCCGTGCTGGCGCTGCTGTTCATGCTGGGGTTGCTGCCCGCGTTGCAGAAGGCGTTCAGCCTGGCCCTGCAGGAGTCGATCGAGCAGCGCCTGGCCTCGGACGTAACCACGCTGATATCGGCCGCGCGCATCGAAGGCGGCCAGTTGCAGATGCCTGAACTGCTGCCGGACGAGCGTTACAACCTGCCGTACACCGGCCTGCTCGGGTATATCTTCGACCGCGATGGCCAGCTGGTCTGGCAGTCCCGCGCCACCGCCGACCGGCACATCAACTACCGGCCGCGCTATGACGGGCGCGGCAACGAATTTGCCCGCATCCACCAGGCCGACGGTGAAGAGTTCTTTGTCTACGACGTCGAGATCAAGCTGCTGGGTGGCCAGAGCGCAGCCTACAGCATTGTCGCCCTGCAGCCGGTGAGCGAGTACAAGGCCACCCTCGACGGCCTGCGCGAAAAGCTCTACCTGGGCTTCGGCGCCGCCTTGCTGGCGCTGCTGGTGTTGCTGTGGGCCGGCTTGACCTGGGGCTTGCGCTCGCTGCGCCGGCTCAGCCACGAACTGGATGAGGTGGAAGCAGGGGCGCGCGATGGCCTGAGCGGCGAGCACCCCCGCGAGCTGCTGCGCCTGACCCGCTCGCTCAACCGTTTGCTGCGCAGTGAACGCGAGCAGCGTACGCGCTACCGGGATTCGCTGGACGACCTGGCACACAGCCTGAAAACCCCGCTGGCGGTGTTGCAGGGGGTGGGCGAAAGCCTGCAGCAGCGCAGTGGCGAACGCGAACAGGCGCGGGTGCTGCAAAGCCAGATCGAACGCATGAGCCAGCAGATCGACTACCAGCTGCAGCGCGCCAGCCTGCGCAAGAGCGGCCTGGTGCGCCACAGTGTGCCGCTACGGCCTGTGCTCGACAGCCTGTGCAGCACGTTGGCCAAGGTATACCGGGACAAACGCGTGGAGGTGCAACGGGTGTTACCCGGGGCGGCCCAGGTGCCGATGGAGCAGGGCGCCTTGCTGGAGATGCTCGGCAACCTGCTGGAAAACGCCTATCGGCTGAGCCTTGGCCAGGTGCGCGTAAGCCTCGAGCAAGTGCCAGGGCGCCTGACCTTGTGCATCGAAGACGACGGGCCGGGCGTACCGGTCGACCAGCGCGAACGCATCCTCGAGCGCGGTGAGCGGCTGGACAGTCAGCACCCGGGGCAGGGCATCGGCCTGGCGGTGGTCAAGGATATCGTCGACAGCTATGACGCCGTGCTCAGCCTGGGGGACTCCCCACTGGGTGGGGCCGCGTTCAGGATTACCTTCAACCTCGATTGATTCACGGCCCGGGTGGGCGGATTCCCGCCAATATGCCTGTACAAAACCCGCCACCGGGCGGAAATCCGCCAGCTTTCCTCACTTTTATCGCCCCGTCGTTGGGCATTAATCCTTGCTAAACAAGGTATTTGCACCCTTGCTGGGCACTTTGGCACCACCCTTGCTATTGATCTACGCAGAGGCCTGCCCAGGCAGCTCGAACACAACGACAAATCCCTCCAGGTGCAGGAGGGTTAGCGATTCAGGTGCCCCATCACCCTGGGAAGGGTGAGCCGGCACACTTGAGGAAAATTAGCCATGACGACACGTCAGCCGCTGTACAAATCCCTGTATGTCCAGGTGTTGGTCGCCATCACCATCGGCATCCTGCTCGGCCACTTCTACCCGGAAACGGGCGTCGCGCTCAAACCCTTCGGTGACGGTTTCGTCAAACTGATCAAGATGGTCATCGCCCCGATCATCTTCTGTACCGTGGTCAGCGGCATCGCCGGCATGCAGAGCATGAAGTCGGTCGGCAAGACTGGCGGCTACGCGCTGCTGTACTTTGAAATCGTCTCCACCATCGCCTTGATCATTGGCCTCATCGTCGTCAACGTGGTCAAGCCAGGCGCTGGCATGCACATCGACGTCAGCACCCTGAACGCCAGCAGTGTGGCTGCCTATGCCGCCGCCGGTGCGCAGCAGACCACGGTCGGGTTCCTGCTCAACGTCATCCCCAACACGGTGGTCGGTGCATTCGCCAACGGCGATATCCTGCAAGTGCTGATGTTCTCGGTCCTGTTCGGCTTCGCCCTGCACCGCCTGGGCAGCTACGGCAAGCCGCTGCTGGACATGATCGACCGCTTCGCCCATGTCATGTTCAACATCATCAACATGATCATGAAGCTGGCACCGCTTGGCGCCTTCGGTGCCATGGCCTTCACCATCGGCCAGTACGGCGTGGGTTCGCTGGTGCAACTGGGCTACCTGATGGCCTGCTTCTACATCACCTGCCTGTTGTTCGTGCTGGTGGTGCTGGGTGGTATCTGCCGCGCCCACGGCTTCAGCGTGCTGAAACTGATCCGCTACATCCGTGAAGAGCTGCTGATCGTGCTGGGCACCTCCTCGTCGGAATCGGCCCTGCCGCGCATGCTGGCCAAGATGGAACGCCTGGGTGCCAAGAAGTCCGTGGTTGGCCTGGTGATCCCGACCGGTTACTCGTTCAACCTCGACGGCACCTCGATCTACCTGACCATGGCAGCGGTATTCATTGCCCAGGCCACCGACACCACCATGGACATCACCCACCAGATCACCTTGCTGTTGGTGCTGCTGGTGGCTTCCAAGGGTGCTGCCGGCGTCACCGGGTCGGGCTTCATCGTGCTGGCTGCCACCCTGTCGGCGGTGGGCCACCTGCCGGTTGCCGGCCTGGCGCTGATCCTCGGTATCGACCGCTTCATGTCCGAAGCCCGCGCCCTGACCAATCTGGTCGGCAACGCCGTTGCCACCGTGGTCGTGGCCAAGTGGGTCAAGGAAATGGACAACGACAAGCTGGCCTCGGAGCTGGCGTCCGGCGGTGCACCGCTGGTTGATACCCGCCCAACCGACGACCTGGGTGTGGCTGAAGGCCCGGCTCGTTGATAGCGGCTTGAAATGCAAAAAGGCGACCTCGGGTCGCCTTTTTCATGCCTGCACGGTCCTTGTAGGAGCGGCCTTGCGTCGCGAAAGGGCTGCGTAGCAGCCCCGGCAAGCTTGCAGGATGGCTAAAGCCCCGGGGCCGCTACGCGCCCCATCGCGACGCAAGGCCGCTCCTACAATGGCCAGCGAACAAGCCTGAATCGGGGTCAGGCCAGCACCACCTCCAACACCCGGATCGCCTCCGGCTGCGGGTAATGCCAGCGCACCTGCACATCCCAGAACCTAACCCCGTACACCCGTTCCGGTGCAGGTACCTGGTAGGCCGGGCGTGGGTCCTGGGCCAGGCATTGTTCGATCAGCGCCACCAGCGGCTCACCCAGCCGCAATGCATGCTCGCGGGCCTGCGCCAATGCGCTGTCGGCCCAGTGCACGGCAATGGCTGCAGGCGCAGCGCTGGCCATCTGGTTGCTGGCGCATGCAATGCTGTCGGCGTAAGGCACGTAGGGCTTGATGTCCAGCACCGGCGTGCCGTCCAACAGGTCGATCCCGGACAGCAGCAGCCGCCCCGGTTCAACCCCCTCCAGGCGCACCACCGACTGGCCGATGCCATTGGGCCGATGGGTGGCGCGGGTCGCGAACACGCCCATGCTCTTGTTGCCACCCAGGCGCGGTGGCCGCACCTTCAGGCGTGGCTTGTCTTCCAGCGCCTGGTGGAACAGGAACAGCAGCCAGACATGGCTGACCTGCTCCAGGCCTTCGACTGCCTCACCCTGGTCGAACGGCGGCAGCAGCTCCAGCACCCCGCGGGCGGCGGGAGCCAGCTGCGGTTGGCGCGGAATGGCAAACTTTTCCTTGAAGCATGAACGGACGATACCGACCGGGGCAACGGTGTGCTGCATGGTCACTCAGCCGCGCACGCGCAAAGTCAGGCCCTTGAGGAAGTTGCGCAGCAACTGGTCGCCGCACGGCCGGTAGTTGTCGTGGCCAGCTTTGCGGAACAGTGCACTCAATTCCGGCTTGCTGACCGGGAAGTTCACGGACTTGAGGATCGCGTGCAAGTCGTCCTCCTTGAGTTCGAAAGCCACCCGCAGCTTCTTGAGGATCAGGTTGTTGGTCACCGGCAGCTCGATCGGTTGCGCCGGGCGGCTGTCATCCTTGCCGCGACGGTAGAACACCAGGCCGTCGAGGAAGTGCGCCATCACCCGCTCAGGGCAACGCACAAAGCCTGCTTCGTCTTCTTTCTTCAGGTAGGTGGCGAGCACCAGCGGGTGCACTTCGAGGCCGGAGAGGCCGATGATCTCGGCCATCTTGGCGTCGTTCACCTTGAGCATGTAGCGCAGGCTGCGCAGGACGTCGTTGTGGTTCATTGCTGCTGAATCCTGTTCAGGTGCCGCGCGTTCCAGCGCGGCCTATTACTTAGAAACGTTCGGTAGCGGCCACATAGCGCCATTGGCCCAGCGGCAACTTGCCCATCGACACGCCACCCAGGCGAATGCGCCGCATGCCGACCAGCTCCAAGCGCAGGTAAGCGCACAATTCGGCGATCTGCCCGGGCTGCGGGTTTTTCAGGGCCATGCGCAAGTGGGTCTCGTTCTGCCAGCTGGCCTTGGCCTTGGGTAGCTCACGGTCATTGCGCATAGCACCGCGGGCCAGGCGCTCCAGTGCCTGGGGCGTGGTCTGGCCGCGCACTTCAACGATGAATTCCTGCTCCAGGCGGCGCAGGTCGGCTTCGATCTTGCGGGTCACCCGCCAGTCCTGGGTGAACACTTGCAGGCCACTGGCGCCGCGCTCCAGTGGGGCGACGCAAGCCTGCCGGGCAAAGTGCCCGTGCAGCGCACGCACGCCCTCGCGGTGGGTTTCGCTGAGGCTGCCCATGTTGATGCTAGCGCGGGCGCTTTCGCTGTCCATGTCGGCAGGCTGGTTCAGCAGCAGGGTCACCGGCTCCAGGGGCTCGGCGCGGGCGCCAGGCAACAGCTCGACGCGCTGTTGCCCGACCTTGAACTGCGGCTGCTCGACCACCACGCCATCGACCGTGACCCAGCCTCCTTCAATGTACAGCTCGGCCTCGCGGCGAGAGCAGCCAAGCTGCTCGATGAGGCGTTTGGACAGGCGGACGGGTTCGGACATGGCGCAATTCGCAGAGGCAGGGAAAGGTGACCATTGTACCTGCCCCTACGCGGTTGATGATGGGAATCTGTGTCAATTACGCCATTTCGGCGACCTGCTGCGGCATATTCAGTCGCCGCTGCACTGGCCTGTGCCCCGCAGGCGCATATGCAGCAGGGGGTAGGGTTGGCCAAGGCCGTCGGTAGGGGAGCGGCCGACCACCTCGAAACCTTCATGCAGGTAGAAGCCCAGGGCTTGCAGGTTCTGCTCGTTGACGTCCAGGGTTTCGGCATTGAGTTCGTTGATGGCGTAGCGCAGCAAGCGCCTGCCCACGCCCTGGCCACGGTAGGCCGGGGCAACGAAGAGCATATCCACCCGGCTGCTGGCGACCCCGGCGAACCCGCAGATACGCTGGCGGTTCTTGCAGCAGACCAGCATCACGGCGTCGAGGTAGCGGTACAACACATGCTCACGCAGCAGCCGGACATAGGCATCGGGTAGAAAATCGTGGGTCGCGCGCACCGAGTCTTCCCAGACCTGGGCCAGTTCGGGGTAGTCGCTAAGGTGCGGGGTTTGCAGGGACAATGGCTGGCGCATCGGGGTACGTTCCTCTGGGGCTGAGGAAACGATAGATGCTAAAAGCGCAACAGGCCCAAGGATTGCCGGTGCGCCTGCGCGGCCCATCATCGGCCGGGCAGCTCCCTGGTAAAGGAGCTGCTGGCCGGCGATGGTGCGCAGCGTACTGCGTGGGTGTCAGACCGGCTCGGCCCACATGTCGTATTCGTCGGCGTCTACCACCCGGCAACGAACCTTGTCGCCTGGCTTGAAGCCATGGTCGCCATCGATGAACACGCTGCCGTCGATTTCCGGGGCATCGAAGAAGCTGCGGCCTACCGAACCTTGCGCCTCGACTTCGTCGATCAGCACTTCGATCTCCTTGCCGATGCGCAGTTGCAGGCGGGCAGCGCTGATGGCCTGCTGGTGGGCCATGAAACGGTCCCAACGGTCCTGCTTGATGTCGTCCGGCACTTCATCCAGGCCCAGGTCGTTGGCCGGGGCGCCTTCCACCGGCGAGTACTGGAAGCAGCCCACGCGGTCGAGCTGGGCTTCGGTTAGCCAGTCCAGCAGGTACTGGAAGTCTTCTTCGGTTTCGCCGGGGAAGCCGACGATGAAGGTGGAACGGATCACCAGTTCGGGGCACTGTTCGCGCCACTGCTTGATGCGTGCCAGGGTACGGTCTTCGAAAGCCGGGCGCTTCATCGACTTGAGCACTTTCGGGCTGGCATGCTGGAACGGAATGTCCAGGTACGGCAGGATCTTGCCGGCCGCCATCAACGGGATCACATCGTCGACATTCGGGTAAGGGTACACGTAGTGCAGGCGCACCCAGGCACCCAGGCTGCTCAGTGCTTCGCACAGTTCAAGCATGCGGGTCTTGACCGGGCGGCCGTTCCAGAAGTCGGTCTTGTACTTGACGTCAACGCCATAGGCGCTGGTGTCCTGGGAAATCACCAGGATCTCCTTGACCCCGGCCTTCACCAGGCGCTCGGCCTCGCTCAGCACTTCGCCCACCGGGCGGCTGACCAGCTTGCCGCGCATCGACGGGATGATGCAGAAGCTGCAGCTGTGGTTGCAGCCTTCGGAAATTTTCAGGTAGGCGTAGTGGCGCGGGGTCAACTTGACCCCTTGTGGCGGTACCAGGTCGATCAGCGGGTTGTGGTCCTGGCGGGGTGGCACCACTTCGTGCACGGCGTTGACCACCTGCTCGTACTGTTGCGGGCCTGTGACCGACAGCACGCTTGGGTGCACGTCACGGATGTTGCCTTCTTCAACGCCCATGCAGCCGGTCACGATGACCTTGCCGTTTTCCTTGATCGCTTCGCCGATGACTTCCAGCGATTCGGCCTTGGCACTGTCGATGAAGCCGCAGGTGTTGACCACCACCACGTCGGCATCCTCGTAGGTGGGCACGACTTCATAGCCTTCCATGCGCAGCTGGGTCAGGATGCGCTCGGAATCGACCAGGGCTTTGGGGCAACCCAGGCTTACGAAACCTACCTTGGGGGTGGCGGGCGTGGTGGACATGACTAACCTCGGTATTGAATGCAGGTCGCCCGGCCGGAATCGGGGGCGATCTTGACGGGCGCTTTTGGCGCCTCTGATCAAAAAGTGCGCAATTCTAGCGAGCGCAGGGACGCTTGACCAGCAGAAATACGACGAACGCTGCGCTATGCTTCGCGCCGTTGCGCCAAGCTGCAGTGAGTGCTTGGTCGCAGAGTGAATACTGAAAGGCCGTAATGGCCGTCTGCGGGAGTGGTCGATGGTTCAGGCAAGCAGTCACGCTGAGGGCGGGCACGAGGGTAAGCAGGGTGCGACGCGGTCGCTGGGCCTGCTCGTGGCAGCGGTCGGGGTGGTTTATGGCGATATCGGCACCAGCCCGCTGTATACCCTGAAGGAAGTCTTTACCGGTGGTTATGGGGTGCCGGTCAACCATGACGGCGTACTGGGGATCCTGTCGCTGATCCTCTGGTCGCTGCTGTGGGTGGTGTCGTTCAAGTACGTGATGTTCATCCTGCGCGCCGACAACCAGGGCGAGGGCGGCACCATGGCCCTGACTGCGCTGGCGCGGCGGGCTACGGCGGCCTACCCGCGGCTGCGCACACTGATGGTGATCTGTGGCCTGATCGGCGCTTCGCTGTTCTATGGTGACAGCATGATCACCCCGGCGGTGTCGGTGCTGTCGGCGGTAGAGGGCATGGGCCTGGCGTTCGACGGTATCGACCACTGGGTGGTGCCGATTTCGCTGGTGGTGCTGGTGGCCCTGTTCCTGGTGCAGAAGCACGGTACCGAGAAGATCGGCAAGCTGTTCGGCCCGATCATGGTCACCTGGTTCGTGGTGCTCGGTGCACTGGGCGTGCACGGCATTTCGCAAAGCCCGGAAGTGCTCAAGGCCTTCAACCCCGGCTGGGCGGTCAACTTCTTCGTGGTGCACCCGGGGATGGGCGTGGCCATTCTGGGGGCGGTGGTGCTGGCGCTGACCGGTGCCGAGGCATTGTATGCCGACATGGGCCATTTTGGCCGCAAGCCTATCGCCCGTGCCTGGTTCATCCTGGTGCTGCCGGCGCTGGTGCTCAACTATTTTGGCCAGGGCGCGCTCCTGCTGCAGGATCCGGATGCGGCCCGTAACCCGTTCTACCTGCTGGCACCGGGCTGGGCGTTGTTGCCGTTGGTCGGCCTGGCCACCCTGGCCACGGTGATCGCCTCGCAGGCAGTGATTTCCGGGGCCTTCTCCTTGACCCGCCAGGCCATCCAGCTGGGTTATATCCCGCGCATGCAGATCCAGCACACCTCCAGCGACGAGCAAGGGCAGATCTATATCGGTGCGGTGAACTGGACCCTGATGGTGGGTGTGGTACTGCTGGTGATCGGTTTCGAGTCCTCCGGGGCGCTGGCGGCAGCCTACGGTGTTGCGGTAACCGGGACCATGCTGATGACCACGATCCTGGTGTCGGCGGTGATGCTGCTGCTGTGGAAGTGGCCGCCGCTGCTGGCGGTGCCGATTCTGGTCGGTTTCCTGCTGGTCGACGGGCTGTTCTTTGCCGCCAACGTGCCGAAAATTGTCCAGGGTGGCGCTTTCCCGGTGCTGGCCGGGGGCGTGCTGTACCTGCTGATGAGCACCTGGAAACGTGGCAAGCAGATCTTGGTCGAGCGCATCGACGAAGGGGCATTGCCGCTGCCGTTGTTCATCAGCAGTATCCGCATTCAGCCACCGCACCGGGTCGAAGGCACGGCGGTGTTCCTGACCGCGCGTTCCGATGCCGTGCCGCATGCGCTACTGCACAACATGCTGCACAACCAGGTGCTGCATAGCCAGGTGGTGTTGTTGACGGTGGTCAGCGAGGACCGGCCGCGGGTGCCGGAGCACGAGCGCTTCGAAGTGGAAGCCTATGGTGACGGCTTCTTCCGCGTGCTGCTGCATTTTGGCTTCATGGACGAGCCGGACGTACCGGCGGCGTTGAAACTGTGCCATCTGGATGGCCTGGACTTCACCCCTATGCGCACCACGTACTTCCTCAGCCGTGAGACGGTGATCGCCTCACGGCTCGAGGGGATGTCGCGCTGGCGTGGCAACCTGTTCGCCTTCCTGCTGAAGAATGCCAACGGCAACCTGCGCTTCTTCACCCTGCCGCTGAACCGGGTGATCGAGCTGGGGACCCAGGTCGAGATCTGATTGGCAAGGGGCTGCTTTGCAGCCCATCGCTGGCAAGCCAGGCTCCCACAAGTACTGCGCTGATATTCAACATGGCGCGGTCCCTGTGGGAGATTC
>NZ_AEWE02000086.1:0-27682 GCF_000190455.2 Pseudomonas sp. TJI-51 | reverse complement strand
TGCGATCCCCGTGGGAGCTGACTTGCCGGCGATCAGGCCAGCACAGGCGGCAGCTTATTTGACGATCATGCCCACCCCACGCCCCCGCGGATCAGAGGCCGTCTCCAGCTTTGCCCCTTCCACCCGGATCGCCTGGATATCCCCCATCTCCCAGCCCTGGTCTTCCAGCACATACCCCATCTTCTTCAGGCCGTCAGCCACAGGCCCGGTCAACGGTGCATAGCTGTCGAAGTAGATGGTGTCCTTGGGCAGCAACTGATGGTGCACACGCTGCGCCGCCACCGCCTTGTCCAATGGCATGCCGTAGTCATACAGGTTGTTCATCACCTGGAAGATCGAGGTAAAGATCCGCGAACCACCCGGGGTGCCGATCACCAGCTCGACCTTGCCGTCACGGGTCATCAGGCTGGGGCTCATCGACGACAGCATGCGCTTGCCCGGCTCGATCGCGTTGGCATCACCGCCGACTACGCCAAAGGCATTGGCCGCCCCCGGCTTGGCGCTGAAATCGTCCATCTCGTCGTTCAGCAGGAAACCCGCCCCTTTCACCACCACGCCGCTGCCGTAGTCGAGGTTGAGGGTGTAGGTGTTGCTGACCGCGTTGCCGTGCTTGTCGACGATGGAAAAGTGCGTGGTCTGGTGCGGCTCCAGCCCGGGCTTGACCTTGTCAGTGTCGGAAATGGCTTTCGGGTTGACCTGCGCAGCGCGCTTGGCCAGGTAGTCCTTGGCCACCAGTTTATCCACCGGCACTTGGGTAAAGGCCGGGTCACCGAGGTAGTCGGCGCGGTCGGCGAACACGCGCTTCTCGATCTCGGCCAGCAGGTGGATGTACTGCGCCGAGTTGTGCGCCACCCCTTTGAAGTCCGCCGCGCGGTCTTCCTTGATGCCCAGCAACTGAGCCAGGGCTACACCGCCGGAGCTGGGTGGTGGCGCGGTATACACCACGTTGCCACGCCAGCTGACGGCCATCGGCTCACGCCATACGGCCTTGTAATCCTGCAGGTCTTGCTTGGTGATCAGGCCCTTGTCGGCCTGCATCTGCGCCACCAGCAAATCGGCAGTCTTGCCCTGGTAGAACTCGCTGACGCCTTTGTCGGCGATGCGCTCCAGGGTGTGGGCCAGTTCGGGCTGCCTGAACAGCTCGCCAACCTTCATGTTGCCGAAGTAATCGTTGAAGTTGGTCGCAGTCTTGAACATGCCCTGTGCATCGTTGCGGTACTGGTACTGCTTTTCCGCGACCTTGAAGCCATTTTTCGCATAGCCGATGGCCGGGGTCAGCAGCTCGCTCCAGGGCAGCTTGCCAAACTTGCGATGCGCCTCCCACAAGCCCATCACCGTGCCGGGTACGCCAGCGGCGCGCACCCCGACCAGGCTGAGGTTCTCGATGACCTCACCCTTGTCGTCCAGATACATGTTGCGCGTGGCGGCCTTGGGCGCCACTTCGCGGTAGTCGAGGAAATACGGCTTGCCGTCGACGAACAGGGTCATGAAACCGCCGCCGCCGATATTGCCGGCCTCGGGATAGGTCACCGCCAGGGTGAAGGCCGTGGCCACGGCGGCATCGACTGCGTTGCCGCCCTTTTTCAGGATATCGGCGGCGACCTGTGCACCATATTGATCGGGGGCAGCCACTGCACCGCCTTCCAGATCCGCAGCGTAAACCGAGGAACAGCTCAGGATCGCGGTTGCGAGAGCCAGGTACTGAAACGGGACAATACGCATGACACTTCCTTGGTGTTGTTTTTGTCGAGCAGTCAGTAAGGCCGATGCGCATGGACTGTGCAATCGCCCGCAGGGCGTTTCGCCGCCCGTGGGCAGGCTTTGTCGCGTTCAGGCAAATCAGCAGGCGTACATGGCCAGCTTGCGCTGGATGAAATCCAGAAAGCACTGAATACGCAGGGCCAGCTGCGTGTTGCGGTAGTACACCGCGTGAATCGGTTGCCGGTAACCGTTGTTGGCTTCACCCAACAGCACCTGCAAGCGCCCGCTGCGAATGTCTTCGTGGGTCATGAAATGCGACAGGCTGACGATGCCCTCCCCGGCCAGCGCCAGCTGGCGCAGGGTCTCGCCGCTGGAAGCGAGCAACGCGGGGCGGATGCCGAAGCGGTCACCCTGGGCATGGCGTAGCGGCCACTGGTTGAGTGAGTCGGGTTGGCTGAAGCCAAGCAGGCAGTGGTTGGCCAGGTCCTCGACACGCTGGGGCGTACCATGCTGCGCCAGGTAGGCGGGGCTTGCCAGCACCTGCACCGGGCTGCAGCCGAGGTTGCGTGCATGCAGGCTGGAGTCGGCCAGTTCGCCGATGCGAATCGCCACGTCGGTGCTGTGCTCCAGCAGGTCGATGATCAGGTCGTCGGTGTTCAACTCCAGCTCTATGCCCGGGTACTGGCGGCGGAACTCGCCGATCCACGGCACAATGGCATGCAGCATGAAAGGGGCGGCAGCGTTGATGCGCAGGCGCCCGGTAGGGGTCTGGCGGTTCATCGACAGGCGCTCTTCCATGTCGTCCATCTGCTGCAGGATCAACCGCGCGCGGTCGAGGAAAAAACGCCCTTCCTCGGTGAGGTCCATACGCCGGGTGGTGCGATTGACCAGAGTGGTGCCCAGCTTGCCCTCCAGGCGCGACAACGTGCGGCTGACGGCGGACGGGGGCTGGCCCATCTGCTCGGCAGCGGCGGAGATCGAGCCGCAGTCGATGACGGCGACGAACACCTGGAGTTCTTCGGATCGGGTTTTCACATTCGGGCCTGTGATGGGTCTGTGCAAGGATCAGATAATCGCATGTACAGGCCAACTGCGGCTGCTCCTACCTCACCGTGGGAGCAGGCCAGCCCGCGATGAGGCCAGTACAGGCAACCCATCACGCTGCCTTGCCGAACACCTTGTCCAGATGGGCTTCATAAGCTGCCAGCGCCGCCGGCACATCCGGGCGCTTCATCACATCCGTTGCCAGGAAAGTCGGCAGGCCGGTCATGCCAAGGAACTGGTTGGCCTTGTGGAACGGGAAGTACACCGCATCCACGCCTTTGCCTTCAAAGAAATCGCTCGGGTCATCGAAGGCCTGCTGCGGCGCGTTCCAGGTCAGCGACAGCATGTATTGCTTGCCGTGCACCAGGCCACCGCTGCCGTACTTCTGCGTGTGATCCGAGCGGGTGCGGCCATCGTTGGCGTAGAGGCTGCCATGGCCTGCGGTGAACACTTCATCGATGTACTTCTTCACCGTCCACGGCGCGCCCATCCACCAGCCCGGCATCTGGTAGATGATCACATCGGCCCAGAGAAACTTCTCGACCTCGGCCTGCACGTCGTAGCCACCGTCGATGAACGTCTGCTGTACATCGAAACCGGCGCGGTCCAGGTGGGCGATGGCCGCTTCGTGCAAGGTCGTGTTGAGGCGGCCATCAGAGTGAGCGAACTGTTTACCACCATTGAGCAGAAGAATCTTTTTCATGCTGGCCTCCCCGGCCGAGTCAAAATTTGATGTCGGCAGGTTAGAGGTTCGCAGGGGCGGGATACAGAAGTCACCGGGCAAAATACAATTGACCAGAAGTCACGAATCAACATCACATTATTGCCGTAGAATCGGTTCACCACCTCTCACCGAGTAGCGCCCCATGACTGAGCAGATCGCCTTCATCCTCAAAGCCAAGACCCGCCCGGAAATGGCCGATGCGTTCGAAAACCTGTTCCGCCCTTATGTCGAGCCAAGCCGCCAGGAGCCAGGTTGCATCGAGTACCACATGCTGCGCGACCAGCAGGACCCGAGCCTTTTCGTGTTTTTCGAAGTGTGGGCCGACCAGGCCGCGCTGGATGTGCATTCGGCCCTGCCGCACATGGCCGCCTTCTTCGAAAAACGCATGGACTACCTTGAGCGCGATTTCGATATCCAGCAGGTCGACATGCTCAGCGCATCCAGCGCTAACCGTTGATCAGCAAGTGGCCGCCCAGTGCGGCCAGGCCGATGAAGAAACAACGCTTGAACAGCAACGCGCTGATGCGCTGACGCAACCACTGCCCGGCCAGCATGCCGAGCAAGGCTGGCGCCAGCATCAGCAGTGAAGCACCCAAGGCCTGGCCACCGAGGGCATCCTGCCCGGCCAGGCCAACACCCAGTGCCAGGGTCGAAACCGTGAACGACAGGCCCAGCGCCTGGATCATCTGCTCGCGGCTCAGGCCCAGGCTCTGCAAGTAGGGCACCGCAGGTATCACGAATACCCCGATTGCCGCCGTGATTACCCCCGTCACCAGCCCGCACGCAGGCCCCAGCCAACGCTCGTGCGCCGCTGCCAAGCGCAAGCCCGGCCCAACCAGCCCGTACACCGCGTACGCCAGCAAGGCCGCACCCAACGCATGCGCGGCCCATGGCCCGTTGTCGATGCCCAGCCAGGCACTGCCCAGCAAAGTGCCAATGAAGATCAGCGCCAGCATCGGGCCCAGCCGCACCAGCAACGCTCGCAGGTGCCCGCCGCTGGCCAACTGCCAAAGGTTGGTAAGGGTCGACGGCACGATCAGCAGTGCTGCAGCCTGCGCCGGAGGCATAGCCAGGCCCAGCAGGCCCATCGCGATGGTGGGCAGCCCCAGGCCGATCACGCCTTTCACTGCGCCGGCCAGCAGGAACGTCAGCACCACTAGCAGCGACAGAGCAGGGCCCATGTTGTGGTAGAAAGCGAGCAAGGTATTCATGGGCCGATAATGGCCCGTGGTGGGCAGGCTGAAAATCTGCCATACCCTTATCCAGACTCTTGCTAAGGCAGAGGCACATGCATTTTGACCTGATCGATCTCAAGCTGTTCCAGCACACCCTGGAGTGCGGCAACATCACCGCCGGTGCCAGCCGCAGCCATCTGTCGCTGCCGGCAGCCAGTGCGCGCATCCGGGCCATGGAAGCGTCGCTGGGCATCCCTTTACTGCAGCGTAACCGCCGCGGTGTTCAGCCGACCCCGGCCGGCCAGGCGCTGTTGCAGCATGCTCGCCTGATTGCCCAGCAGGTCGAACGCCTGCAGTTCGACCTGGGCCAGTACGCGCAGGGGCAGCACGGCCAAGTGCGCCTGCTGTGCAACACCGCAGCACTTACGGAGTACCTGCCTGAACTGGTGGCCGGTTACCTGACTGAAAACCCCGGCGTCAGCGTGGACATACAGGAACTGCCGAGCCTGCGCATCGTGCAGGCGATTACGCAAGGCATGGCAGACCTTGGCATTGTTTCAACAGCCGCGCCTTTCGGGCACCTGCAAACCCGGCCGTTTCGTGACGACCCACTGGTGCTGGTAACCCCGCCTGGCCATCCGCTGGCCAGCGAGGCTGCCCCCAGCTTCATCGACAGCCTGGCGCATGGTCATGTCGGGCTTGGAGCAGGCAGTGCATTGGCGTTGTACCTGGAGGAACAGGCATTGCGGGAAGGCCGGCGCATGCAGGTGAGAGTGCGGGCCGAAGGGTTTGATGGCGTGATCCGCATGGTTGCAGGCGGGGCCGGGGTCGGGGTGGTGCCACTGGCGGCGGTGAAGCGTTGGCAAGGGCTGTTGCCGCTGCACTGGGTAGCCCTGGCGGAACCCTGGGCCAACCGCCGGTTGCTGGTGTGCGCGCGGGACTTTGCGGCGTTGCCAGGGTATGCGTCGGGGTTGGTTGACCGGCTGGCGGGAGCAACTGTCTTGCTCAATTACTAAAAGCTGGCGCGGTCCCTGTAGGAGCGGGCGCGCCCGCGAACACCGGCGCAGCCGGTGCCATGCACTGCGTTGGATTCTTCGCGGGTTTACCCGCGAAGAAGGCTCACACACAATGGCGCCATGACGCCCCACTAAAAAGGACTGTCCAGTGGCCTCGATCTACCAGTTCAAACCACGCTTCCAGGCTTTGTTGCGCCCGGCCGTGCAACGCCTTTACGACCGAGGCGTCACCGCCAATCAGGTCACTGTCACCGCTGCCGTGGTATCGCTCCTGGTGGGCCTGCTGCTGGCCGCCCTGCCGCACATCACCTGGCTGTTCATCCTGGTGCCGATCTGGATGCTGCTGCGCATGGCGCTGAATGCTGTCGACGG
This sequence comes from Pseudomonas sp. TJI-51, assembly GCF_000190455.2. Lineage (NCBI taxonomy): Bacteria > Pseudomonadati > Pseudomonadota > Gammaproteobacteria > Pseudomonadales > Pseudomonadaceae > Pseudomonas > Pseudomonas sp. TJI-51. The sequence goes on along the minus strand of NZ_AEWE02000086.1, from coordinate 21,650 downwards.
CATGCTGGCCCGGGAGTTCGGCCAGCAATCCACCCTCGGTGCTTACCTCAACGAACTGTGTGACGTGATTGCCGATGCAGCGCTGTACCTGCCCTTCGCCTTGTTGGCCGGGGTGTCGCCTGCGCTGGTGGTGCTGGTGGTGCTGTGCGCCACCTTCAGCGAGTACGCCGGTGTCATGGGCCCGCTGGCAGGCGCCTCGCGGCGCTACGACGGGCCTATGGGCAAGAGCGACAGGGCCTTCGCCTTCGGCGTGCTGGGCACCGGCGTCGCCTTTGGCCTGCTCGATGGCGCCTGGATCAACGGCCTGTTGCTGGTCATCCTCGCGCTCTCGCTCTATACCCTCTACAACCGGGTTCGCCAGGGCCTGGCCGAAACCCGCTGAGCCTATCGTCGCCGCAAAAGGACGTTGACCATGCGCCAAGCGCAAGCGCTGCACTTCCCCACCCATGACGGTGTCGAGCTGCATTACCGTCATTGGCCTGCCACCCGCAACGAACACCAGCCACGCCGCGCCGTGGTGATGTTCCACCGGGGCCATGAGCACGGCGGGCGCATGGCCCACCTGGCCGATGAGCTGGACATGCCGGGCTACGACTTCTTCGCCTGGGATGCCCGCGGCCACGGCCGCTCGCCAGGCGCGCGTGGCGACAGCCCGGGGTTCGCCACCAGTGTGCGCGACGTGCAAACCTTCATCGAACACATCCAGGCCCACCACGGCATCGCCGAACAGGACCTGGTGGTACTGGCACAAAGCGTCGGCGCCGTGCTGATCGCCACCTGGGCCCACGACTACGCGCCCAAGGTGCGCTGCCTGGTGTTGGCCTCGCCAGCGTTCAAGGTCAAGCTGTACGTGCCGTTTGCCCGCCCAGGCCTGAAGCTGCTGAAGGCCTTGCGCGGCAATTTCTTCGTGAATAGCTACGTCAAGCCGCGCCTGCTCACCCACGACCCTGAGCGGGTGATGTCGTACGTGGCCGACCCGCTGATCAGCCGGCCCATTTCGGTAACCATGCTGCTGGGCCTGTACGAGGCCGCCGACCGCGTGGTGGCCGACGCCCAGGCCATCCAGGTGCCGACCCAGTTGCTGGTGTCCGGGGCTGATTTCGTGGTCGAGCGCCAACCGCAAGAACGGTTTTTCGACCGGCTCGGCAGCACACGAAAGGAGATGCACATACTGCCCGGGTTCTTCCACGACACCTTGGGTGAACGTGATCGGGCCCATGCCCTTAGGCGCATCGAACGGTTTGTCGACCATTGCTTCGCCAGCCCCGCCGCGTTGCCCTCACTGCTGGATGCCGACAAGACCGGGGCCAGTTGCGCCGAGGCAGAAAGCCTGGCTGCGCCGCTGCCGCGCAACTCGCCACGCGACCTTTACTGGCGCGCCACCCGCGCCGGCTTGAGCCTGGGCAAGGGGCTGTCTGCGGGGGTGAAGCTCGGGTTTGACACCGGCTTCGATTCTGGCAGCACCCTCGACTACGTGTACCGCAACCAGCCGACCGGCAAGGGCAAACTGGGGCGCCTGATCGACCAGAACTACCTCGACGCCATCGGCTGGCGTGGCATACGCCAACGCAAACTGCACGTCGAGCAATTGCTGCGCCTGGCCATCGCCCACCTGCGTGAACAGCAACGGCCCGTGCACATCGTCGATATCGCGGCTGGCCATGGCCGCTATATCCTCGAAGCCCTTCAAGGCCTTGAGCAGTTGCCAGATTCGATCCTGCTGCGCGACTACAGCGAACTGAACGTTCAGCAAGGCAGCGCGCTGATCCGCGAGAAGGGCCTGGCCGACATCGCCCGATTCGTCCAGGGCGACGCCTTCGATCGCCAGAGCCTGGCCACACTTGAACAGCCCCCAACGCTGGCCGTGGTTTCGGGGCTGTACGAGCTCTTCCCCAGTAACCAACTGGTGGGCAATTCCCTCGCCGGGCTGGCCGACGCCATAGAGGATGGCGGCTACCTGGTCTACACCGGCCAGCCATGGCACCCGCAACTGGAGATGATTGCCCGCGCCCTCACCAGCCACCGCGGTGGCGAGGCTTGGGTAATGCGCCGGCGCAGCCAGGCCGAGATGGACCAGCTGATTGAGGCCGCGGGCTTCCGCAAGCTGGCCCAGCGTATCGATGAATGGGGCATTTTCAGCGTCAGCCTGGCACAGCGGGTGCGCTGAGTGAGCCCGCCACGCGAGCACGGGCTGATTCGCCGGGGCGTGTTCTGGCTTCTGCTGCTGGGGCCGTTGTTCTTCCTCAGCTATGGGCTGGCGAACAATTACACGGCTGGGCGCAGTGATGTCGGCAGCCTGGTGTTCGGCTGGGAGCACGGCATGCCGCTGTGGCCCTGGACGATCATCCCGTACTGGTCGATCGACCTGCTGTACGGGTTGTCCTTCCTGCTGCCGCGCACACGCCAGGAAATGGACCGCCATGCGCTGGCGCTACTCAGCGCACAGGTGATCAGCGTCTGCTGTTTTCTGCTGTGGCCGCTGCGGTTCACCTTCGAGCGGCCGGGCCTGGACGGGCTGTTCGGCTGGCTGTTCGATGTGTTGATGGGCTTCGACAAGCCATTCAACCAGGCGCCTTCGCTGCACATCGCTTTGCTGGTGATCATCTGGGCGATGTTTGCCCGGCATGTGCAACGCCAGCCCTGGCGTTGGCTGATGCATGGCTGGATGGCGCTGATCGGGGTGTCGGTGCTGACCACCTGGCAGCACCATTTCATCGATGTGCCCACGGGGGCGCTGGCGGGGTTTGCCTGCCTGTGGCTGTGGCCGCAGCAAGGGCGCCTGCCCTTTCAGGCGGCCCGTCTTGCTCAGGATGCCAAGCGCTGGAAGGTTGCCGCTTGTTATGCCTTGGGCGCGCTGCTGTGTGTACTCCCTGCCGCTGCGATGGGCGGGGTTTGGCTGTGGTTGAGTTGGCCGGCGGTGTCGTTGGGGCTGGTGGCGCTGAACTACGCCGTGTTCGGGGCGGGTGGTTTTCAGAAGGGTGATGACGGGCGCTTGTCGCCTGCAAGCCGGTGGCTGCTGGCACCCTATCTGGCGGGCGCGTGGCTCAATTCGCGGTGGTGGACCCGGCGCCATCCACAGGCCGACCAGGTGTGTGATGGTGTGTACCTGGGGAGAATCCCAGGGCGCGACACGCAGTTCGCTGCAATTGTTGATCTGTGCGCAGAACTGCCGTGTAACGCAAACCATTGTAGGAGCGGCCTTGCGTCGCGAAAGGGGCGCGAAGCGGCCCAGGGTTTTCAGCTTCGCAGCAGAAACTGTCGGGGCTGCTCCGCAGCCCTTTCGCGACGCAAGGCCGCTCCTACGACGATCGCGTCAGCCCTTGACTATCAGTGTTTCGCTACCCTGGATCTGATAGCGCCAGACGTTGCCCTGCTACAGCAGGCCGCCAACGCCATCGAACACCTGCGCGCCCAGGGCCCGGTGCTAGTGTGCTGCGCTTTAGGCTACTCGCGCAGCGCCAGCGCCGTGGCCGCGTGGCTGCTGCTCTCCGGCCGCAGCAGCGACGCCCAACAGGCAGAAGCGCTGATTCGCCAAGCACGCCCCGGCATCGTACTGCGCAACGCGCATCACCAGGCTCTTCAGCAACTGGGAGCACAGCCATGAACCTGCGCGTGGCCGCCAGCCTGCTGGGCCGAGGCCAACAGCTGGAGCGCCTGTCCGACGGCCTCACCTTGCTGGCCCTGGCGTATGGCCTTTCACCGCTGCTCAATGCCCCGCTGCATCCGCTGGCGAGCCTGCTGTGCAGCGTGCTGCTGGTGCTCGGCGTGTTCCACAAATACTGGGCCATCCGCGTGGCTATCGATGCCGAACTGTTTGCCCACCTGGCCAATAGCGCAGACCTGCCGGCTGACACCCAGGCCCTGGACCGCGCCCTGTTCGAACTGAAACTCAAACCACAGGCCACCGACGGCCGCGCCTGGCCTGCCCGCAGCCGGGCCGCACTGGGCCTGTTGCGCCGTCAGGCCGTATGCCTGGGCCTGCAGCTGTCGCTAGCCTTGGCTACCCTGCTGACACTGCCTGTGAAGGGATGACCACCTGCCTATGCTCGCCAACCTGACTGCTTACGTCATCACCTCGGCCGCCCGCCTGATTACCGGGGCCCGCGCCCTCTGGCTGGGGTGCTCGGCGCTGCCGGTGCAGCGCCTGTATTTCGCCAACCACAGCAGCCACGGCGACTTCGTGCTGCTGTGGGCCTCGCTGCCGCAAGGGCTGCGCCAACGCACGCGCCCGGTGGCCGGCGCAGACTACTGGGCCAGGCCGGGCATCCGCGACTTTCTTATCCGCAAGGTCTTCAACGGGGTACTGATCGAGCGCCAGCGCAGCGAAGGGCAAGGCAACCCTTTGCAGCCGGTGCTGGACGCGGTGGCCCAGGGCGACTCGCTGATCTTCTTCCCGGAGGGCACGCGCAACCTTGGCGACGAACCGCTACTGCCCTTCAGAAGCGGGTTGTATCACCTGGCAGCCGCCCACCCGCAGGTCGAACTGGTACCGGTCTGGATCGCCAACCTCAACCGGGTGATGCCCAAAGGGCGCGCCTTGCCATTGCCATTGCTGTGCACCCTGAGCTTTGGCGAACCGCTGCACCTGCACGCCGATGAAAGCAAGCAGGCGTTTCTCGAGCGTGCCAGCCAGGCCCTGCTGAACCTGGCCCCCAAGGATGCCTGACATGGACAACAACACCCTTTCCCTGTTTGCCGGCATCGGCGCCCTGCTGCTGCTGGCCAGCGTGGTCGGCCGCCTGCTCAAATGGCGCGCCGGCCCGGCGCCGCACGCCGTGATCGACAACCTCAACGCCCGCATCAATGCCTGGTGGGTGATGGTGGTGGTGATCGGCATTGCCTTTGTGTTCGGCAAGTACGGTGTGATCGTGCTGTTCTACGGTGTGTCGTTCTATGCCCTGCGCGAATTCATGACCCTCACCCCTACCCGGCGCAGCGACTACCCGGCACTGGTGGCAGCCTTCTACGTGGCACTCCCGGTGCAGTACGTGCTGATCGCCATGGACTGGTACGGCCTGTTCAGCATCTTCATCCCGGTGTACCTGTTCCTGCTGCTGCCGATCCTCGCCAGCCTGGGCGGTGATACCACACGGTTCCTCGAGCGTGCGTCAAAAGTGCAATGGGGCTTGATGATCGCCGTGTACTGCGTGTCGTCGGTGCCGGCCCTGATGACCCTGGACATCCCCGGCTACGAGGGCCGCAACCTGTTGTTGATCGCCTGGCTGATTCTGGTGGTGCAACTCAGCGACGTGCTGCAGTACGTGTGCGGCAAGCTGTTCGGCAAACACAAGGTGGCGCCCAACCTGTCCCCCTCCAAGACCGTCGAAGGCCTGGCCGGCGGCGTAGCGCTGGCCACCCTGATCGGCGCCCTGCTGTGCTGGATCACGCCCTTCAGCTTCTGGCAGGCCGCGCTGATGGCCTTGGCCGTGAACGCCATGGGCTTCTTCGGCGGGCTGGTGATGTCGGCTATCAAGCGTGACCGTGGGGTGAAAGACTGGGGGCACATGATCGAAGGCCACGGCGGCATGCTCGACCGCATGGATTCGGTGTGCTTCGCAGCGCCAGTGTTCTTCCACTTTGTGCGGTATTGGTGGGCATAGCGCGACCAGACAGCTGGACGTCGAGCCCAGGCAACTGCGGCTCGGCCGATGGCCCTATGGTGACCAGTCATTTAGCCAGTCACCAGGAGTTGTGCCATGTCCGATTTCATCACCGTCCTGCGCGAAACCTGCCCCACGCCGGTCGTGGACGCCACCAAGTGGAAGCGCATCGGCGGCGATCCGCACACCGTCAACCTCAATGCCTACCTGTCGGCCGACGGCAGCAAGATCATGGGCACCTGGATCTGCACCCCGGGCAAGTTCGAGGTCAATTACGATAAGTGGGAGTTCTGCCACTTCCTCGATGGCTACTGCATCATCACCCCGGAAGGCGAAGAGCCGAAGCACCTGAAGGCCGGTGATGTGTTCGTCATTGAACCGGGTATGAAAGGCACCTGGGAAGTGGTCGAGACCGTGCGCAAGTATTTCGTCTTCGCCTGATCAGACACTCTACAACTAACTCTGTGGGAGCGGGCGCGCCCGCGAAACAGGCAGTGTGGTAGATGGCACCGGCTTTGCCGGTGTTCGCGGGCATGCCCGCTCCCACAGGGTTATGTGGCGCCTGGAGAATCGGGGCAAAAAAATCGCGGGGCAAGTGCCCTTCCCTCTGGTGCGCAGTTACAGAGGGAAGGCCACCTGGCCCGCGATGAAGCCCACCTCTTGCGTCAATCTTTCTTGCGATACCCCTCTACGATAGCTGAGAAGTCCTTGCCACCCTCGCCACGCAAGCTCATGGCCTGATACAACTGCTGGGCCACAGCCCCCAGGATCACCGGCTGGTGTGCCTGGCGCGCCGCTTCGGTCGCCAGCCCCAGGTCCTTGAGCATCAGTTCGGCGCCAAAGCCACCGGTATAGCCACGCGATGCTGGCGCGGTTTCGATAATGCCCGGCCATGGGTTGTAGGTATCCGAGCTCCAGCAACGCCCGGTCGAACTGTTGATGATGCCGGCCAGCACCTGGGTATCGATGCCCAGCGCATTACCCAGCGCCATGGCCTCGGACACGCCGATCATCGAGATACCCAACAGCAGGTTGTTGCAGATCTTGGCGATTTGCCCGGTGCCCACCTCGCCGCAGTGGACGATATTGCGGCCCATCTGCTCCAGCACCGGCTTGAGGCTGGCGAACAACTCGGCGCTGGCACCGACCATGAAGGTCAGCGTGCCGGCTGCCGCACCGCCGGTGCCACCGGACACCGGCGCATCGCCCATGTCCACGCCCTTGGCCGCTGCAGCCTTGGACACATCACGCGCGGTCTGCGGATCGATGGTGCTGCAGTCCACGGTGGGCGTACCGGCACGAATGCCGGCCAGCACGCCATCTTCGTTCAGGTATACGCTGCGCACATGGACAGCGGCAGGCAGCATGGTGATCACCAGCTCGCTGTTGGCCGCCGCGTCCTTGGGCGACGGGCTGATCTGCCCACCCAGTTCGGCCAGCTCGGCGAGTACAGCCTTGTTCAAGTCGAACAGGTTCAACTGGTGCCCGGCCTTGATCAGGTTGCGGGCCATGGGCGCGCCCATGTTGCCCAGGCCAATGAATGCGATACGCATGAGGAACTCCTTAGCGCAGGCTGATGGTGGTGTTCACGCCGTCGTTGACGCTGTCGTCGTCGAACCAGCGGGCAGTGACAGTCTTGGTCTGCGTGAAGAACTGCACCACTTGCTTGCCGTATGGGCCAAGGTCGCCGAGCTTGGACCCACGCGAGCCAGTGAAACTGAAGAACGGGACCGGCACCGGGATCGGAATGTTGATACCCACCTGGCCCACGTCGATCTCGCTCTGGAACTTGCGCGCGGCCGCCCCGCTTTGGGTGAACAGGCCGGTGCCGTTACCGAACGGGTTGGCGTTGACCAGGGCGATGGCCTCGTCGAGGGTATCGACCTCCAGGGTCACCAGCACCGGGCCGAAGATTTCCTGGGTGTAGACCTGCATGTCAGTCTTCACACCCGAGAACAGGGTTGGGCCAACGAAGTTACCTTGCTCGTAACCCGGCACCGTGACGTCGCGGCCATCGAGTTCCAGCTTGGCGCCTTCCTTGATGCCGCTTTCGATCAGGCCCAGCACACGCTCCTTGGCGCGTTTGGAAACCACCGGGCCGACATCGGTGCCTGGCTCACACCCGGCATTGACCTTGAGCTTGCTGGCTGCTTCCTTGATGTCCGGCAGCCACTCACGGGCCTTGCCCACCAGCACCGCTACCGAGGTGGCCATGCAGCGCTGGCCCGCCGCGCCGAAGGCGGCACCGACCAGGGCATTGATGGTTTGCGTACGGTTGGCATCGGGCAGCACCACGGCGTGGTTCTTGGCGCCCATCATCGACTGCACGCGCTTGCCGTGCTGGCTGCCCAGGTTGTACACGTGGGTACCGACGTCGGTAGAGCCGACGAAGGAAATCGCCTTGATGTCCTGATGAGTGCAAATGGCATCCACCACCTGCTTGCCACCGTGCACCACATTCAGCACCCCGGCCGGTACGCCGGCTTCCAGCGCCAGCTCGACCAGCAGCATGGTCGACAGCGGGTCCTGCTCGGACGGTTTGAGCACAAAGGTGTTGCCGCAGACGATGGCCATGGGGAACATCCACAGCGGGATCATCGCCGGGAAATTGAACGGCGTGATGCCAGCGCATACACCGATAGGCTGGCGCAGGGTGTAGGTATCGACACCGCCGGCGACGTTTTCGGCGAATTCACCCATCTGCAAGGTGCCGATGGAAGCAGCGTGTTCCACCACTTCCAGGCCGCGGAAAATATCACCCTCGGCGTCAGCCAGGGTTTTGCCCTGCTCGGCGCTGAGCACCTGGGCAATGCGCTTGGTGTGTTCGCGAATAAGCGCCTGCAGCTTGAGCATGATGCGCATGCGCGCGCCAATCGGGGTGTCTCGCCAGGTCTTGAAGGCACGGTGGGCAGCGGCTACCGCTGCATCGACTTCTTCTACCGTGGCGAACGGTACGCGCGCCAGCACCTCTTGGGTGGCCGGGTTGACGATGTCGCGCCATTCGGTGGTCTTGGACTCGACCCACTGGCCGTCGATCAGCAGCTTCACCTGGTCGACCTTGGTCGGGTTCGGGGATTGCGGTGCGTTCATCTGCGTTCTCCTTGGAATTATTGTCGGGACGAGATCGCCAGCGCCAAGCAAACGCGAGGTGGCGTCCTGAGGCTTGTTTCGAGTATAGATGTGCAAACATCCAACAAGAACGCACAAAAAAACCGGATCATCATGCAAAAAGATCTCACATCCCTGAGCGCGCTCAACTGGGACGATTTGAAGTTTTTCCTTGAAGTGGCCCGTACCCGCAAGGCCAGTAGCGCGGCAAAACGCCTGAGCGTGGACTACACCACGGTATCGCGCCGCATCAGCTCGCTGGAGGGGGCGCTGGGTACCTTGCTGTTCGAAAAGTCGCGCACCAACGGCTTTGTTCTCACCGCCGAGGGCCAGCGTTTGCTGGGCTATGCCGAGTCGATCGAAAGCACGCTGCACATGGCGTGCGAGCAGGTATCCGGGTCGAGCGTGGCGTTGTCGGGGCATGTGCGCATGGGCTGCACAGAAGGCTTCGGCAGTTTCTTCATTACCCCGCAGTTGAGCCACTTCGTCGACGCCTACCCGGCCATTTCAGTGGATATCCTGCCGCTGCCGCACTTCATCAGCCTGTCCAAGCGCGAGGCGGATATCGTCATCGCCCTGGAGCGGCCCGAGCATGGGCCTTATGTGTGCTGCAAGCTGTGCGACTACAGCTTGCGGCTGTATGCGACGCAGGGCTACCTGGACAGCCATGCGCCGATACGCCAGGTGGCTGACCTGGCCAGGCACCCGTTCATCAGTTACGTGGACGACCTGGCGTTCAGCTCAGAGCTCTTGTACCTCGCCAACCTGATCCCCGGCGCCACTGCGCATCTACGCAGTACCAGTGTGATTGCACAGTACACGGCGGCGTTGCAGGGCCGCGGGCTGGCGATCCTGCCGTGTTTCCTGGCTGCGCAGGATCCACGGCTGGTCACGGTGTTGCCAGAGGACATCGAGGTGACCCGGCAATTCTGGATGTATTGCCGGGAGGACCTGCGCAAGCTGAAGCGGATCACCCTGTTGTGGGATTACATTCGCGGGGTGACCGAGGCGAATGCGCCGTTGTTGATGGGGCAGACCCGGGAAATGCGCTTTGCCCAGCAGTGACGGGGCTCAGTAGGACGCCACCACGATGGACACGCGCCGGTTCTCTGTACGCCCGGCGCTGGTGCGGTTGTCTGCCACCGGCTGGCTGCTGCCCAGGCCCTGGCTCTGGATGTTCTGCGGCTGCATGCCGACCCCGACCAAGGCTTTGGCCACGCTCTGCGCGCGGCGCTCGGACAACTCCTGGTTGTAGGCCGCCTTGCCCGACGAGTCGGTATGCCCGTCTACCCGCACACGCTGGATACCCACGCCCAGCAGTGCCTTGCCGATCCGCTCGACAATCGCCTGGCTCTGGCTGTTGAGGCTGTCCAGGTCACTGCCGAACAACACTTTGCCAGACAAGTCATACGCCCAGCCTTCATCGGTGGGGGTAAAGCCTTCGCGCTTGAGCACGGCAATCTGTTCCGGGGTCAGCCCCTTGGGCGGCGCGCTTTGGCAGCCGGTCAGCGCCAGCACAGCGAGCAACAAGGCCCACAGTGGAAAACGTAAAGCCTGTATCACGGGTTCAGCTCCTGTTGTCGATAGGGTTGGCGGACCGTTCCGTCTGCGCCACTTGCCAATGGCCACGCCGTTTGCGCTTGGCCTGATACATCGCCGCATCGGCGGCACTCAGAAGACTGGCCGGGTCGGCGCCGTCTTCCGGGTAATAGGCGATACCGACGCTCACCGACGTGGCGACACTGCGGCCGCTGTCCAGCGGCACCGGCAGCTTCATGCTGGCGACGATTTTTTCGGCAATGTGCTCGGCATCCCGGCGCGTTTGCAAGGGCGTCAGCAGCACGGCGAATTCGTCACCGCCCAAACGTGCAACCAGATCATGCTCACGCAACTGGGCACGCAGGCGCTCGGCCACGCTGATCAGCACCTCGTCCCCCACCGCATGGCCCAGCGTGTCGTTGATCTGCTTGAAATGGTCACTGTCGAGGAACAGCAGCGCCATGTGATCCTGCTGGCTGGCTGCGTTGCGCACGCTGCGGCTCAGGCGCCCTTCGAAGAAGGCGCGGTTGGGCAGGCCGGTCAGGCTGTCGTGGCTGGCCTGGTGGGCCAAGGTCTGGTTTTCGCTCTGCAGGTGGCTTTGCCACACTTCCAGTTCGTCCAGCAGGGCGTTGAAGTCATTCCCCAGCTCGTTGAGCTCGGCAATCGCCGTTTCCGGCACACGCCGATCGAAGCTGCGCTCGCGGCGGGCGGCGTGGGCGACGCTGGCCAAGCCGCGCAGCGGCCGGGTGATATCGCCGAGCAGGCGCCGCGACAGGTACTGGGCAGCCAAGGCGCTCAAGACCGTGCAACACAGAATACCGGCAAGCCCCCCCAGCATGAACAGCAACAGGCTACGCCCCTGGCCAACCAGTTCGATGCGCCCGATCTGTTGCTGCTGGTGCATGATCGGCAGCTTGACCGGTTCGTCCAGCAACGCGCTGGCGACCTGCGCTTCCAGCAGGGCAAGCATGCCCGAATCGGCACGCTGCCAGCGCGCCAGTTGCTCGCCTTCACCATTGAATACCCTGGCCTCGGCCACTTCCTCGGCGCTTGCGATCAGCCCCAGCGCTTCACTGGCGGCGGCACTGTCATCGAACACCACCGCCGCCTCCACGGTGTAGCTGATCGACCGGGCAATCAGTTGCAGGTTGTGATTGGCGTAGGCGCTCAAGGCCAGCACGCCCAACAGGGTCAAGGAAATACCGGCCAGGCCCACGGCCAGCAAGGCGACATTCAAGTGTGCACGGCCCAGCACCGAGCGCAGGGTTGGGCGCAGGCTGCGCTTGCGGGTCGGCTTCATGGTTGCACCGCCCGGCGCCGCGACAGTTGCAGCACGCTGGGGTGAATGCGCACCCCGGAGCGCGCCACCGAGTCAAGGTTGACCTCGAAGGCCACCTGCTGGTCGCTGACCCGCAGGCAGAACAGGCTGCCGAGGGTGCATGGGTCATTCGATTCGCTGATGCTCAGGACCGGGTAGCCGCTGACCCGCTCGAACAGCTTGTCACGCTGGCGCTGGTCGAGCTTGCCGATGTAGATCGCATCACACGCCTGAGCGACCTGACTGTCATCTGCCAGCAAGCGCTTCACTTGCAGCGGGCGGCCAGACGCCTGCACCTGGCCCTTGATCAGGTCATCAGCGTATTCGGTGGGGCCGACCAGGCACAGGCGTAATGGAGACGGCTCCACCGGCCAGCGCGCGTAGCTGAAAATACCCAGCACGACCTGGGTGACGGCCTTGGCCCGTTGCTGCGCCTGGGCGTTGGTGGTTGCGGTGTCCGCCCGGGCAGGATCCGTAGCGATAAACAGGACGGCCAGCAATAGCGAAACCGCACAGCTTGTCACACGTCTTGCGGCCACATGCATGTGGGGAATCTCTCAAAGTCCTTTCTGGTCTCGGCGCAACGATAGCACATGGCCGCACCACTGTAGAAAGGCAGGCACCGCGGTGGTTGGCACGGGCTGCGCCCGTGTTCGCGGGCATGCCCGCTCCCACAGGGGATCTCCACCTGGTTTCGGCCGGGGTCAGACTTGCTCCAGCATCAACCCGGAAATGCGCCTTACCTTGCGCGACACCGCTTCTTCGAAAATGCCCTGGCGCGGCTCGACCAGGCTGAAACAGTGCTTGGCGCGGGTGATCCCGGTGTAGACCAGCTCCTTGGTCAGCACCGGGTTCAGTGCGTCGGGCAGTACCAGTGCGGTGTGGCCGAACTCCGAACCCTGGGACTTGTGCACCGTCATGGCAAATACCGTCTCCACTTCATTCAGGCGGCTGGGCAGGACAAAACGCACGCCGCCGCTGCCGTCATTACGCGGGAAGGCCACCCGCAGCAGCGGCTCGCCGCGCTCGTCCGGCAAACGCAGGGCAATGCCGATGTCGCCGTTCATCAGGCCCAAGCCGTAGTCGTTGCGGGTGACCAGCACCGGGCGCCCTTCGTACCAAGGCTGCTGGCTATCGATCAGGCCGGCGCCGTGCAGCACCCGCGCCACCCGCTCGTTAAGCCCTTCGACGCCCCAGGCACCGCGGCGTACCGCACACAGCAACTGGAAGTCCTCGAAACTGTGCAACACCTTGCCCGCCCACTGCTCCCAGGCGGGGTCGTCGAACGGGGTATCCAGCAACGGCCGATAGCGGCCAAGGGTACGCAAATAACTGCGGTACCCTTGTGGCCCTTCGCTGCCCTGGTTCAAGCCGTCGAGCAGCAGGCGGTCGAAGGCGCGGTCCTGCTCGTGCCTGAGCACCAGGCTGTGCACATCAGCCGGTGGCATGGCCAGCAGGTTGCGCGCCGCGTGGGCGTCCTGCCGGTTGACCAGCCGCGCCAGCTGGCCAATCCCGCTGCCTTCGCCAAAGCGCCGCGAAAAGCGCAGCATCACCACTTGCTGGGCCAGCGGGTTGCGCTGTTCATCGCCAACCTTGAGGCCACTGCCAGCCAGCGATTCGCCACTGACCTGTTCGAGCCAGCTGGCGGTGGCCGGCGCGTAGTAGCCTTCTTCGGCGTCCCGGCACAAGTCACCCAGCACGGCACCGGCCTCGACCGAGGCCAGCTGGTCCTTGTCACCCAGCAATACCAGGCGTGCCCGCGCTGGCAAGGCGTCGAGCAGGTTGGCCATCATCTCCAGGTCGATCATCGAGGCTTCGTCGACCACCAGCACATCCAGCGGCAACGGGTTGCCCGCATGGTGGCGGAAGTGCCGCGAACCCGGGCGGCTACCGAGCAGGCGGTGCACGGTGCTGACGTCGGTCGGCACCTGCTCGCGTACCTGGGCACTGACCTGCAGGCGCTCGACCTGCTGGCCAATGGACTCGGTCAGGCGCGCAGCGGCCTTGCCGGTGGGTGCCGCCAGGCGGATACGCAATGGCCTGCCCTGCTCCACCGCCGGCGCTTGCAACAACGCCAGCAGGCGCACCACCGTGGTGGTCTTGCCCGTACCGGGGCCGCCGGTGATGATGCTGAAGCCGGCGCGGGTGGCCAGGGCGCAGGCGAGCTTCTGCCAGTCCACCTGGCCTGCCGCGGCGCTGCCCTCGAACAACTGCGCCAGGCGTTGCGGCAAGTCCGCCGGCGCTGCTTCAGCCTGGCTCAGGCGCAGGCGCAAGGTGTGGTCGATACGCCGCTCGTAGCTCCAGTAACGGCGCAGGTACAGGCGCTGGCCGCTGAGCACCAGGGGGCGCGCCTGCTGGCCCGGTGCGTCGCCAGCGGCCACCAGCGGGCTGGCAACGATGCGTTGGCGCCATGCTTGCAAGTCGAGGTTGGCCAGCAATTGCGAAGGCAACAGCAACGGGCCGGTCAGTGCGTCGCCCTCTGGCGGCAACGACAGGGCAAAGTCGGGCTCGGTCAGGGTTTGCTGCAGGTCGAGGCAGACGTGGCCGTGGCCCAGTTGATGGCTGGCCAACGCTGCGGCAAGCAGCAGTAAGGGGTCACTGCCTGGGGCCCGCTCTTCCAGAAATGACACGAACGCACGGTCAAGCGGCCGTAGCCAGCCGCGTTCGACCCAGCGGTCGAGCAGTTGCAGCAGGTCACCGCTGTCAGTTTGCGGCGCCAGCGCCAGCAGGTACTCGGCGTGCAATGGGGTGGGCAACAGGTCGACAAGGCTGCGACTCATGGCATGACTCCGGCAAACAGGTCCTGCTGGGTGGGCGGGTGCTCGCCACGGAACAGCGCATCCAGGCTTTCGATCAATTCACGCGGTGGCTTGGTGAAGTAAACGCCGTGCCCGCTGCTGCTGGCGCCCCGCAGGAAGATGAACAAGGCACCGCCCACGTGGCGGTCATAATCGTAATCCGGCAGCCGCGCGCGCAGTTGCCGGTGCAGGGCCAGCAGGTACAACACGTACTGCAGGTCGTAGCGGTGTTCGAGGATGGCTTTTTCCATGGCCAGGGCATCGTAAGCCTGGGTATCCGGGCCAAGCCAGTTGGATTTGTAGTCGGTCACGTAATAGCGGCCGTCCAGCTCGAATACCAGGTCGATGAACCCTTTGAACATGCCATTGAGCAGCGTCGGCTGCGCCGCCGGGCGCGCCAGGCCGGGGTGGGTGTGGCGTGCTACCAGACGATCCAGCTGCTCGGCGTCGACGCGCTGGCTGGCGAACCAGAACTCCATTTCGATCTGGTAAGTGCACAGCTCCCCGAGCGTCACGCTCTGCCCACTGCCGGGCAACGGCAAGGCCTCGCTCAGCAAGCGCTGCATCCACTGGCTGAGGGTGGGGATCCAACCCGTCCAGTCTCGGCGGTTGCAGCGCTGGCCAACGGTTCGCTCGATCAACTGCGGGTTACGGCTTACCAGGCTAAAGCCTTCGCGGCCTGCCCACTCCAGCAGACCGTGCAGGAAGGTGCCGGGGTTCGGCCCCCGCGGGAAGCGGTGGATATCACCGCTGTCGGCCGGGACTTCACGCAGCACCTGCACATCGACGACTTCGTCATCCTGCAGTTGCTGGGCCTGCGAGCTGTCGGCACCGAGGGTTTGGTCACCAACGCGCAGGGCGCTGTAGGAGGCGATCCACCAGTGCTCAGCGGCGGCGCGGCGTGGCTTGCGTGCCGGCAGTAATTCACGTTCGGCGTGGGGCATGCGATACACCTGCTGCTGCGCCGGCGGCAGGCCTGGGCAGGCGATGTGCGGGCAACCCGCGGCCAGGGCCTGCAACCAGTCGGCCAACTGCGCCGAACTGGCCAGGGCAAGGCCGCCACCCAGCAGATACCCCAACGCCGAGCGGTGCAACTGCGACGTTTTCTGGTTGCCGCGCTTGAGGTCGGCGACACCCAGCCAGCAGGCATGCTGGGCACGGGTAAGGGCCACATACAGCAGGCGCAGGTCTTCGGCCAGGCGCTCATCGTCGGCGCGTTCGATCTGCTCCTGGCTTGGGGTCAGGGTAAGGTGGGCGTGGCCTTCAGGGTCGTGCCAGGCCAGCGGCAGCCGGCTACCGTCCACAGGTTTGCTGGTGCAGATGAACGGCAGGTAGACCAGCGGATACTCCAGGCCCTTGGACTTGTGGATGGTCACCACCTTGACCAGCTGTTCGTCGCTTTCCAGGCGCAGAATCTGGTCCTCGCCAGCCTGGCCAGAACTGGCCAGGTGCTCGGCCAGGTGGCGAATCAGCGCCTGTTCGCCATCCAGCTCGCCAGCTGCTTGCTGCAGCAACTCGGCCAGGTGCAGCAGGTTGGTCAGCACCCGTTCGCCATCGCTGCGGCGGATCAGCGTGCGCGGCAGCTGGAAGTCATGCAGCAGGTGGCGCAGCATCGGCAGTACGCCCTGGCGCTGCCAGGTTTCGCGGTAGTAGCGGAACCGCATGACCCAGCCTTCCCAGACCCGCTCGTCCTGGTTCAAGCGGTCCAGCGCGGGCAACGACAGGCCTAAGGTAAGGCTGGCCAGGGCCGCCTTGAGCAGGCGCTCCGAATCGGGCTCGGCGCAGGCCTTGAGCCAGGCCAGCAGGTCGTGGGCTTCCTGGGCAGCGAACACCGAGTCCTTGTCGGACAGGTACACACTGCGTACATCGCGTGCGGCCAGCTCGGCGCGCACCAGCTGCGCTTCGTGGCCATCCCGCACCAGAATGGCGATGTCTGAAGGCAGGCAGGGGCGCAGTGCGCCTTCGGCACTGCGGAAACCGGCCGTGCCTTGCTGGCCGCCATTGAGCAAATCGACAATGTGGCTGGCGCAGCTGGCGGCCAGTTGCTGGCGGTAGACACTGCCGGATACCGGCTCTTCGCTCTGCAGCTGCCAGCATTGCAGGGCAGCGCTGGCTTCGCCGTTGATCACCAGCTGTTCGCTACGGCCTTTGGCGTGCACCTCGATGAACGGCAACGGGTTGTCATCGGCACCGCGGAACAGGAACGCCCCGCGCCCTCCCTGACGCGCCTCGGCCTGCAGGAACACCTGATTGACTGCCGCCACCATGGCCTTGCTGGAGCGGTAGTTGGTGTCCAGGCTGTGCAGCCGACCGCTGGTGGCCCGCCGTGCGGCGAGGTAGGTGTAAATGTCTGCACCGCGGAAGGCGTAGATCGCCTGCTTCGGGTCGCCAATCATGAACAGGCCGGTGTCCGGGCGGTTTTCGCTGATCTGGTAGATACGCTCGAAAATGCCGTACTGCACCGGGTCGGTGTCCTGGAATTCGTCGATCAGGGCCACCGGGAACTGCTCACGAATCAGCCCGGCCAGACGCTCGCCGGCTTCACTGGCCAGTGCGTGCTGCAAGCGCACCAGCATATCGTCAAAGCCCATTTCTGCCCGCCGGCGCTTCTCCACTTCAAACCGTGCCGAAACCCAATTGGCGGCATGCTCGAGCAGGAGGGCATCCGGGCTATCCAGGGCTTGCAGGTGTTGCGCCAGGGTCTGCATGGCATCCAGGCCTGGGTGCGCGGGTGGCTCGCCCTTCCAGGCCTCGGCCATGCCGGCCGGTGTCAGGCGGGTGAAGCCGGTACCGAGGTCGAGCTCCACCTGTTGTTCGTCCGTAGCCCACGCGTGGAGCTTGTCGAACCAGGGTTCGAAATAGCGCGCCTGCATCTTGCGGCCGTCGACCTGCTTGGCAGCCAGGGCATCGCGGCAGATCTGCCGCAGCTCTTCGGCCCACTGTAGCCAAGGTGCCTTGAGCCGGGCCAACTGTTCGCTGCGCTGCTGCAACGATGCCTCGATCAGTGCCGCCGGTTCCGCGCCGTGCTGCTCGGCCCGCACCCGACCGAACAAGGGGCGGATGCGCGGGAGCAAGGCGTCGGGGCTGACCCAATGGCTGCGCACCCACGCCAGCGCTTGGCCTTGCATGCTGTAGCAGAACCGCCGCCAGTAATCGCGCATGACTTGGCCCAGCAGCTCGCTGTGGTCGGTTTCCAGGGTCTGGGTGAACAGGCTGCCGCTGTCAAAAGCGTGCTCGCGCAGCATGCGCTGGCACCAGCCGTGAATGGTCGATACCGCTGCTTCGTCCATCCACTGCACCGCAATTTCCAGGCGCCCGGCACAGCGCGGCCAGGCCTCTTGCGGGTAGTCGTCACGCAGTTGGTGCAGCAAAGGGTCGGCGCCCTCCAGCTCGCCACGGAAGAAGCGTGCAGCTTCTGCCAGGCGGGCACGGATACGCTCGCGCAACTCCTTGGTGGCGGCGTCGGTGAAGGTCACCACCAGAATCTGCGGTGGCAGCAGTTCGCGTGCAAAACCCTGCTCGCCGCCATGCCCGAGGATCAGGCGCAGGTACAGGGCGGAAATGGTGAAGGTCTTGCCGGTGCCGGCACTGGCCTCGATCAGCTGGCTGCCATGCAAGGGGAAACTCAACGCCAAGGGGCGGGCCTGGGTCATGCGCCTTTCTCCGGGTTGCCCAGGGTCTGCCAGGGTGCGGTGAACAATGGGCGGTACAAGGTTTCGCACCAGCCTTCAAAGGTTTCGTCGGCGGTGAGTGCGGCGAAATCACGGAACTGCCGAGCCAGGGCGATGCTTTCACTGCGCTCGCCGAAACTGTTGCGTTCATCGCCCTCGTAGGCGCGGGCCGCAGCGGCCAGGGCTTTGTCGGCATCGTCGTGGGCCAGCCAGGCAAAAGCGGTTTTGGCGGCGACCGACAGGGGTGCGTTCATCGCGGCCTGGCGCGCCACCAGCAGGTCGCCCAACAGTTGCCCGGCGGCGCCTTGCGGCAGCGGTGCCAGCAACAGGGTCAGGTCGCTGGCGACCAGGGCGCTATGGTAGGCGTAGCCTGCGGCACAGGCCGCCAGGTGGGCGACCCAGGGCGCGATCAGGCGGTGCCACTTCAGGTTGTTGCGCCCCGCACTGATGGTGTTGGGCACGGTGGTAATACTCAGAAGGCTTTGGTCGTCGGCCTGGAATACCCGCCCCAGCCAGCCTTCGAGACGGTGCCGGCCGTGCTCGAAATGAACGGGCAAAGCGCCCTCGACCAAGCGCGGCCAGCGTTGCAGCAACTGCTGGTGGCGTTGCAGCAGGTCGGGTAACGGCTCGATCAACTCGCTTTGCAGCAGCTCGCCGAACCCCGCCAGTGGCAGCACGCCGCAAGCCTGCAAACGCCGGGCCTGAGCCTGCAGGGCCTGCTCGGCGTTGCCCGGTGCGGCCAAGGCGACACCGAGCAGGCTTTCACTGGCGCCGTAGCGCTGCAGGGTGTCGAGGGTGAAGGGTTCTTCGTCCGGGGTCGGCGCCTCCAGCGCTTCGAAGTACACCTTGAGGCGCTGACTGAAGAAATGCCGAACCGGGTGGCGCAGAAAGTCACTCAGCTGGGTCAGGGTAAGCGCTTCATCATCCTGATAGGGCGCCAGGGCTGTTTCGCCCTGCGGGTCGCACTCGCTCTGCTGGTGCAACACTTGCCATTCGTGGGCATAGCTGAACAGCGGGCTGCCCTTCTGGAAGTAGCGCGGGCTGAACGGTTGCAGCGGGTGCTCCTGGGTCAGGGCGTGCAGCAGTTGCTCGCCAGCCTGTGTCGCCTGGCCCTGCTGTGCGCCGTTCAGCTGCCAACCCGCCGCAAGGTGGTCGCGCAACTGCCCGATCAACACCGAGGCCGGGCGTTCGCTGTTGTCACGGATACTGCGCCCGACCCAGCTGACGTACAGCTGGTCACGTGCCGACAGCAGCGCTTCGAGCAGCAGATAACGGTCGTCCTCACGGCGTGAGCGGTCACCGGGGCGGTAGTCGCTGGCCATCAGGTCGAAGTCCAGCGGCTGCTGGGCGCGGGGGTAATCACCATCGTTCATGCCCAGCAGGCACACCACCCGAAATGGGATCGCACGCATGGGCATGAGGGTGCAGAAATTCACCGAGCCCGCCAGGAAACGTTGCGACAGCTTGCCTTGGTCCAGCCCCGACAGCCAGGCCTCGCGTACCACGGTCAATGGCAGAGGGTCCTGCAGGCCGACCGTTTCGCATACTTCAAGCCAGCTATCGCGCAGATCCTGCAACTGGATCAGCAGGAATTCGTCGTGCTCGTCCTCGGCCAGGAAGAACACATGCAACAGGGCATGCAGGCGCTCGCCCCACTGGCTGACGGTGGCCGGTTCGGCCAGGGCCTGGCAGGCGACATCCAGTGCGTCGAGCAGGGCCACCAGCGGGCCGATCAGGGCTGCGTCCAGACCACCGATTTCATCGTACGGCTCAATACCGTCACACGCTTCGCCCACGCCTACGGCATACCCCAACAGCATGCGTCGCAAACCAAAGCGCCAAGTGTTCTGTTCAAGCCCGGCGGGCAGGCCAAGGCTGGCTCGCTGCTCGGCATCGAGGCCCCAGCGAATGCCTGCGCCTTCGATCCAGCGGTGCAGGGTAGGCAGGTCGTTTTCGCGGATACCGAACCGGGCTCTTACCGCCGGGACATCCAGCAGGTCGAGCACTTCGCTGACTGCGAAACGGCTGTCCGGCAGCTTGAGCAGGTGTTCCAGCGCAATCAGCAGAGGTTCCCGACCACGCTGCCCTTGGTCGGTCAGGGTGAACGGTATATAACGCGGGTCATTGCGCTGCAGTTGGCCGAAAACGGCGCGGATGTGCGGCGCGTATGTGTCGATGGCCGGCAGCATGACGATGACATCACGCGGGCGTAACGTGGGGTCGGCACTGAAGCGGGCCAACAGCTGGTCGTGGAGAATCTCCACTTCGCGCTGGGGGCTGTGGGCAATATGAAAACGGATCGAGCGGTCGTTGGCGGGATCGACTGGCGGCCACAGCGCGCGCGTTTCTGCCAGCGGGCGGAGTTCGAGAATGTCGTCCTGCAATTGATTGAGCAGCGTGGCGGGTGAACCGTCGCTGAACAGGTCGATGCGACCATCGCTGAACACGCCTTGGTAGCTACCCGGGTCGTCGTAGCTGTCGAGCAAGTTGATGTAGTCTCGGCCTTGCTTGCCCCACGCAGCCAGTAATGGGTGTGCGTGTTGGTGCAGGGCCTGGTCGTCGAGCTGCAAGGGCATGCCTTGTTTGCGCTGCTGACGCTTGTATTGGTGGCGCAGCAGGTCTTTGTCGGCAACGATGTCCGCCCAGTGGTGGCGACAAGGGTTGTGCACGCACAACAACACCTGGCTGAAGCGTGCGAGGCCAGCCAATGCCTCCAAGGCCTGGGCCGGCAGCGATGAAATGCCGAACACGATCACCCGCGAGGGTAACCCGGGGGGAGCCTGTTCCAGGCTATTGATACGTTCGATGAAGCGCTGGTGCACGCCGGCCCGGCTTTGCGCCATGCCTTTTTCGCCGACGTCTTCCAGCAAGGCCTTCCACAGCTCGGCCTGCCAGCGGTTAGCCGGGGGCAGGGCCTTGCGTTCGCCACGGGCGGTGTTCAGCACGTGCTCACCCGCTGCCCAGTCCCTGAGCCAGTCGGCCCGGTAGACCTGATACTGGTCGAACAGATCGGCCAGGCGCTCGGACAGCTGGTAGCGCTTGCGCAGGTCACCGTCGTCCGTCAGGAAGCGGCGCAACGGCTCGAAGTGCGGGCGCTCGATCAGCGCTGGTAGCAGACGCATCAGGCGCCAGGTCAGCGGCGCTTTGTCGAGCAGGGATACCTCGGGAATTTCATCGCGCCCCAGCACGCTGCGGTACAACTGCCACATGAAGCTGCCGGGCAGTTGAACCTCGATTGCAGCGGCGATGCCGCAGCCACCTTGGTCGTCCTCCAGCGGGTCTTCCGCCAGCGCCAGCTTGAGCCATTGAGCGATACCGTTACTCTGCACCAGGGCGATTTCGTTTTCCAACGGTGCCAGCGGGTAGCGACGCATCCAGCTCACCACAAGGCTGCGCAAATCGTCGAGGCGGTTGCCGTGGACGATCATGAAGCCGGGGTGAAGATGGGTGGTGTGGGGCATCGGAAACTCTCTGGCAGGTGCTGAGCTGAGGTTGGTGGGGGAAACGATATCACGCGTGATACGTTCCCTGGGGGGCATGGCACGGGCTTCGCCCGTGTTCGCGGGCACGCCCGCTCCCACAGGGATTGTTGTGAGGCCAGGGGACTTTTTTGGAG
>NZ_AEWE02000085.1:15607-51329 GCF_000190455.2 Pseudomonas sp. TJI-51 | reverse complement strand
CCATAGAATCTCCCACAGGAGCCGCGATGCCTCAGGTCTGTGGGGTACCTGTGGGAGCTGGCTTGCCTGCGAATGGGCCGCGCAGCGGACCCGGCGATCTCAGCGTCGACCTGCCCAGCGCTGGCGCAACCACTCCAGGTCTTCCGGCCGGGTCACCTTGATGTTGTCGCTGCGCCCTTCGACCAGCCGCGGCGCCTGCCCGGACCATTCGATGGCAGAAGCTTCATCGGTTACGACGACATCCGACACCAGGCACTCGGCCAGCGCCCGGTGCAACGCCCCCAGGCGGAACATCTGCGGCGTGTAGGCCTGCCAGATGGTGCTGCGGTCAACGGTGGCGCTGACCCGGCCTTTGCCATCGGCACGTTTGAGCGTGTCGCGCGCCGGCACCGCCAGCAGGCCACCCACCGGGTCATCCGCCAACTCCGCCAGCAGCTTGTCCAGGTCGCTACGCGCCAGGTTGGGCCGCGCAGCATCGTGCACCAGCACCCAGTCGCTGTCCGCCGCCCCTTGGGCATGCAGCAGCAGCAAGGCATTGAGTACCGAATCGGCGCGCTCGCGCCCGCCCGCCGCGCGCTGGATACGCGGGTCGCTGGCACAGCCCAGGGCAGGCCAGTAAGGGTCGTGTTCAGCAATGCTGACCACCACGCCGTTAAGCGTCGGGTGGCCAAGAAAACAGTCGAGGCTGTGCTCGAGAAGGGTCTGCCCTGCCAGCTCCAGATACTGCTTGGGGCGGTCGGCAGCCATGCGGGCGCCTACGCCCGCCGCTGGAATCACGGCCCAGAAGGCCGGTAAGGTATCGATCATTTCTGTGGCAACTGGAAGAGGGTTTCACCCTCCTTGACCATCCCCAATTCATGGCGAGCCCGCTCTTCAACGGTCTCCATGCCTTTTTTCAGCTCCAGCACTTCAGCATCGAGCACGCGATTACGCTCCAGCAGGCGCTCGTTTTCGGCGTGCTGTTCAGCAATCTGCTGCTTCAGCTCGGTCACTTGCGCCAGGCTGCCATTGCCGACCCACAGACGGTACTGCAGGCCACCCAACAGCAGGAGCAGAATAAGGAACACCCAATAGGGACTGCGCATCACGTTATCCAGGTCAAAAAGGCTGCCGCGCATTTTACGGGAGCTCGAATAGCACGAAGCCTGGCCGAGGCCAGGCTTCGTTGACAGAAACCCGTTGGGAAGAAGGAAAGTTCAGTAAGAACGTTCCTACAACTCCGGCTGCTGCCTTTTTACCATCTCTTGCTTAGCCGCGAAACTCGGCACGACCACGGTAAACCGCTTTGGCGCCCAGTTGCTCTTCGATACGCAGCAGTTGGTTGTACTTGGATACGCGGTCGGAACGGCACAGCGAACCGGTCTTGATCTGGCCCGCAGCGGTACCCACGGCCAGGTCGGCAATGGTCGAGTCTTCGGTTTCACCGGAACGGTGCGAAATCACCGCGGTGTAGCCGGCAGCCTTGGCCATCTGGATGGCTTCGAGGGTTTCGGTCAGCGAGCCGATCTGGTTGAACTTGATCAGGATCGAGTTACCGATGCCCTTCTCGATGCCTTCCTTGAGGATCTTGGTGTTGGTCACGAACAGGTCGTCGCCAACCAGCTGAACCTTTTCACCGATCTTGTCAGTGAGGACTTTCCAGCCAGCCCAGTCCGACTCGTCCAGGCCATCTTCGATGGAGATGATCGGGAAGCGCTCGGTCAGGCCTTTGAGGTAGTCTGCAAAGCCTTCGGCATCGAACGACTTGCCTTCGCCGGACAGGTTGTACTTACCGTCTTCGTAGAATTCGGAAGCGGCGCAGTCCAGTGCCAGGGTCACGTCGGTGCCCAGTTTGTAGCCGGCTTTTTCGACGGCTTCGGCGATTGCACCCAGGGCATCTTCGTTGGAGGCCAGGTTAGGGGCGAAGCCACCTTCGTCACCCACGGCAGTATTCAGGCCACGGGCCTTGAGCACAGCCTTGAGGTGGTGGAAGATTTCGGTGCCCATGCGCAGGCCGTCGGAGAAGGTCTTGGCGCCAACCGGCTGAACCATGAACTCCTGGATGTCGACGTTGTTGTCGGCGTGCTCGCCGCCGTTGATGATGTTCATCATCGGAACCGGCATGGAGTACTGGCCTGGGGTGCCGTTCAGGTTGGCGATGTGCGCGTACAGCGGCAGGTCCTGATCCTGGGCAGCGGCCTTGGCGGCAGCCAGAGAAACAGCCAGGATGGCGTTGGCGCCCAGCTTGGCCTTGTTCTCGGTACCGTCCAGCTCGATCATGGCGCGGTCCAGGGCCTTCTGGTCAGCCGGGGCCTTGCCCAGCAGCAGGTCGCGGATAGGGCCGTTGATGTTGGCGACAGCCTTCAGCACGCCCTTGCCCAGGTAACGGCTCTTGTCGCCATCACGCAGCTCCAGCGCTTCGCGCGAGCCGGTGGAAGCACCGGACGGCGCGCAAGCGCTGCCGATGATGCCGTTGTCGAGCAGTACATCGGCTTCCACGGTGGGGTTGCCACGCGAGTCGAGAACTTCACGACCTTTGATGTCGACGATTTTTGCCATTGTTGTAAGCACTCCAGAATTGACGAAAACAACGCAGCTTTAGGGAATTCTTGCCTTTCACCAGGCAGGGACGCAGCAGGCAGGCCTGGCAAAAGCAACCCCTGACCGAGTGGTCAGGGGTAGATCGGGGCGTACTTTACCCGAGAAATGAGCCTCGCGCGGACTTAACCGTCGGAAAACTCACCAAAGACCCGAAAAAATCAGGCCTTGTTCTTCTGCGCCAGGGCCGCCTTGACGAAGCCGCTGAACAGCGGATGACCGTCACGCGGGGTGGAGGTGAACTCCGGGTGGAACTGGCAGGCAACGAACCATGGGTGGTCCTTGGACTCGACCACTTCGACCAGCGCGCCGTCTTCGGAACGGCCGGAAACCACCAGGCCGGCATCAACCAGCTGTGGCAGCAGGTTGTTGTTGACCTCGTAACGGTGGCGGTGGCGCTCGGTGATCACGTCCGTGCCATAGCAGTCGTGCACCTTGGAACCGGCTGCCAGCTGGCAGTCCTGTGCACCCAGGCGCATGGTGCCGCCCAGGTCCGAGGCCTCGTCACGGGTTTCGACCGCGCCGGTGGCATCGGCCCACTCGGTGATCAGGCCAACGACCGGGTGGCCGCTGTTGCGGTCGAACTCGGTGGAGTTGGCGTCTTTCCAGCCCATGACGTTACGGGCGAATTCGATTACCGCGACCTGCATGCCCAGGCAGATGCCCAGGTACGGCACCTTGTTCTCACGGGCATATTGAACCGCAGTGATCTTGCCTTCCACCCCACGCAGGCCGAAACCGCCGGGTACCAGGATGGCATCGGCACCCTCGAGCAGGCTGGTGCCCTGGTTCTCGATGTCTTCCGAGTCGATGTAGCGCAGGTTGACCTTGGTACGGTTGGTGATACCGGCGTGGCTCATCGCTTCGATCAGGGACTTGTACGCATCCAGCAGTTCCATGTACTTGCCGACCATGGCGATGGTCACTTCGTGCTCAGGGTTGAGCTTGGCATCGACCACCTTGTCCCACTCGGACAGGTCGGCACCGTTGCATTGCAGGCCGAAGCGCTCGACGACGAAGTCGTCCAGGCCCTGTGCGTGCAGCACACCCGGGATCTTGTAGATGGTGTCGACGTCTTCCAGCGAAATCACCGCACGCTCTTCAACGTTGGTGAACAGCGCGATCTTGCGGCGCGAGGAAGCATCGACCGGGTGGTCGGAACGGCAGATCAGCACGTCTGGCTGCAGGCCGATGGAGCGCAGTTCCTTGACCGAGTGCTGGGTCGGCTTGGTCTTGGTTTCGCCAGCAGTGGCAATGTACGGGACCAGGGTCAGGTGCATCAGCATCGCGCGCTTGGAACCCACTTCGACGCGCAACTGGCGAATGGCCTCGAGGAATGGCTGCGACTCGATGTCGCCCACGGTACCGCCAATTTCCACCAGGGCCACGTCGGCGTCGCCAGCACCTTTGATGATGCGGCGCTTGATTTCGTCGGTGATGTGCGGAATGACCTGGATGGTCGCGCCCAGGTAATCACCACGGCGCTCTTTGCGCAGCACGTGCTCGTAGATACGGCCGGTGGTGAAGTTGTTGTTCTGGGTCATGGTGGTGCGGATGAACCGCTCGTAGTGGCCCAGGTCGAGGTCGGTCTCGGCGCCATCGTGGGTGACGAACACTTCACCATGCTGGAACGGGCTCATCGTGCCCGGGTCGACGTTGATGTACGGATCCAGCTTGAGCATGGTGACCTTCAGGCCCCGCGCTTCCAGGATGGCCGCCAGGGAAGCCGAGGCAATGCCTTTCCCCAATGAAGAAACAACACCGCCCGTGACGAATATGTAGCGCGTCATGAAAAACCCTAGAAGTCTGCGTTAAGGCGGCCAGCGCCGCCGGAGAAAGCGAAGGAAGGCCGAAGCCCCCGATCACCTGCGTCAATCACAGTGCATCTCGAACAACTGCCGCGTCTGTACAGACCAGGGGTATCCCCGGCATGGAGCTCGCTCGTCATTTCAGAATCAGCCCAGCAAAAAACTGCTTGGTAATCGGCAACTCCTGTGTTTTCGCGGAACCCACAGAAGCTGTATCAAGAAGGGAGGGTAGTCTACCCGAATGTACCCTTCAGCTCAAACCTTGCGCGTTCGTCGGTAACTGCCAGTGCAGCTGCCAACCCGCCTGCCCCAGCCCGGGCAAATTGGCCACTGCCAGCAGGCGCTCGCCCTGGTACAGCAAGGGCAGGCGCGCACGCAGGAAATGCGGCACCTGCTGCTCGTTGAGCAGGCGTTTGAGGTCGCGCCGGCCGCGCCCGGGCACCTCCAGTATTTCGCCGCCCTGGCGGTAGCCAACCCGCAGCCCGCCAACCCCGGCTGCGCCAACAAGCCGCACGTTACCGTTGCCCGGCAGTGGCAACGGCACACCTGGGTCCGGCCAGGCCAGCTGACCGGCGGGGGGGGGGCGCCCGNNGGCTGGCTGCAGCCAGTCGCCACTCAGCCACCAGATGCGCCCTTGGCTACGCTGCAACTGCCCGTCGGTCAGCCGCCACACCGGCTGGGCATCGGCGGCGGCATCGCGCAGGTCTGCCCAACCCGCCCAATGGCGGGTATCGGGCAGCCGCGTGCGTTGGCTCAGCCAGTACTGCAAGGCGTTGCGCTGGCGCGCCGGCGACAGCGCCACCAGGCTAGCCAGGTCGAGGGAGGCCAGCCCCGGCCAGGCGGCAGGCGCCCCCTGCTGCGCGGTCACCAGATCGCCCTGGGCCAGTTCGTCGAGCAGGCCCAGCGCCTCGCCCAGATGCTCGGCGGCACGGGCGAAATTCTGGCTAACCTGTGGCCAGCGCTGCTGCAACTGCGGCATCACCTTCCGGCGCAGAAAGTTGCGGGCAAAACGGGTGTCAGCGTTCGAAGGGTCGTCGATCCAGGCCAGCCCGCGGGCTTGGGCATAGGCCTGCAACAGCTGCCGGGCACAGCCCAGCAACGGCCTGACCAGGCTGCCCTGCCCTAGCGGCCGCTGCCCCGGCATGGCCGCCAGGCCACGCAGGCCGGCACCGCGCAGCAAGCGCAACAGCAGGGTTTCAGCCTGGTCGTCACAGTGCTGGCCGGTGAACAGAATGTCGCCCGGACCGAGGGTTTGCTGGAAAGCCGCATAGCGGGCGTCGCGGGCCGCCTGTTCCAGGCTGGCGCCGGGGCTGACCTGAACGTGGATTACCTCAAGTGCGATGCCGAGGTTGGCGCAGACGGCCTGGCAATGGGCGGGCCAGGCGTCAGCGGCGGCTTGCAGGCCATGGTGGACATGAACCGCACGCAAGGGCGGCACTGCGTGGCTGCGGGCGTAGTCGGCCAGCAGGTGCAGGAGGACGGTAGAGTCGAGGCCGCCGGAGAAGGCGATGTACCAGGTGGGGGCGTTGAGCCAGGGGGTGAGGTTGATCATGAAGGCCTCACATGGCTTGAGATCGCCGGGGGGTGCTTTGCACCCCATTCGCCGGCAAGCCAGCTCCCACATCATGAGAGAGCGGACTTGCCGGCGAATGGTCCGCAAAGCGGCCCCCGGATCACATCACGAAATCAGAGCCCGTAGCTCATCAGGCGCTCGTAACGACGGGCCAGCAGCGCGTCATTGTCGAACTTGCCGAGCATGTCCAGCTGCTGCACCAGGTCAGCGCGGATGCTTTCCGACATCGCAGCCGGGTCACGATGGGCGCCGCCCAGCGGCTCCTGGATGACCTTGTCGACGATGTTCAGGCTCTTCAGACGCTCGGCGGTAATGCCCATGGCTTCGGCAGCATCGGCAGCCTTGTCGGCGGTCTTCCACAGGATCGAAGCGCAACCTTCTGGCGAGATCACCGAGTAGGTGGAGTACTGCAGCATGTTCAGCTGGTCGCAGACACCAATGGCCAGTGCACCGCCCGACCCACCTTCACCGATCACGGTGGCGATGATCGGGGTTTTCAGGCGCGCCATCACCCGCAGGTTCCAGGCGATGGCTTCGCTCTGGTTGCGCTCTTCGGCGTCGATCCCCGGGTAGGCACCCGGGGTGTCGATGAAGGTCAGGATCGGCATCTTGAAGCGCTCGGCCATTTCCATCAGGCGGCAGGCCTTGCGGTAACCTTCAGGGCGCGGCATACCGAAGTTGCGGCGCACCTTTTCGCGTACTTCGCGGCCTTTCTGGTGGCCGATGACCATGACCGGCTTGCCATCCAGGCGCGCAGTACCGCCGACGATGGCAGCGTCATCGGAGAAGTGGCGATCGCCGTGCAGCTCTTCGAACTCGGTGAAGATGTGCTCCAGGTAGTCCAGGGTGTAGGGACGACGTGGGTGACGCGCCAGGCGTGCAATCTGCCAGCTGGTGAGGTTGCCGAAGATGCTTTCGGTCAGGGTGTTGCTCTTGTCTTGCAGACGGGCAATTTCATCGCTGATGTTCAGCGAATTGTCGTTACCCACCAGGCGCAGGCCTTCGATCTTGGCTTGCAGGTCGGCAATCGGCTGTTCGAAATCGAGAAAATTCGGGTTCATAGTCATCCGTCTTGGGTCTACGGCCAGGCGGCCGGCCGGTTGATCCGTTTGGCGCCATACCTTAAGGGATCAGGCGCATTCAGGTCGAGATTAAATTTTTGTCGGTTCAACGATATTGCAGGAAGACGTTCTCACGTCCGAACTGGTCACGCAGTGCCTGAATCAGCCCATCGGCGGGGTCGATCGCCCACTGCTCGCCAAACTGCAACATGGCCTTGGCGTCACTGCCGGTGTACTCCAGCGTGATCGGGCAGGCACCGCGGTGGCGGGTGATCAGTTCGCCCAGCCATTTCAGCCGGTCGCCCTTCAAGGCTTCGTGCGCCACCTTCAGGCGCAGGCTTTCGGCCAGCTTGGTGCGCGCGTCTTCCATGGTCATGACCTGCTTGACCCGCAGGCGCAAGCCACCGGAGAAGTCGTCATTGCTGACCTCCCCTTCGACCACCACCATGGCGTCGGCCTGCAGCAACGACTGCGCCGCGATATAGGCGTCGGCGAACAGCGAGGCCTCGATCCGCCCGGAGCGGTCATCCAGGGTGACGAAGCCCATCTTGTCACCCTTCTTGTTCTTCATCACCCGTAGCGCAATGATCATGCCGGCGATGGTCTGGGTTTCACGCGACGGTTTGAGGTCGATGATGCGCTGGCGGGCGAAGCGGCGAATCTCGGTTTCGTACTCGTCGATCGGGTGGCCGGTCAGGTACAGCCCCAAGGTGTCCTTTTCGCCTTTCAGGCGTTCCTTCAGGGTCAGCTCGCGCACCTTGCGGTGGTTGGCGTAAACATCGACATCCGCCGCGTCGAACATGCCCCCGAACAAGTCGACATGGCCACTGTCCGCGGTATGCGCGGCCTGCTCGGCGGCCTTGATGGCCTCACCCAGTGCCGAAAGCAAGGTCGCCCGGTTGATGTCGATGTGGGCATGGTAGGCCTTGATTTCGTCATGGAAATGCGGGCCCAACCGGTCCAACGCGCCACTGCGCACCAGCGCATCGAGGGTGCGCTTGTTGACCCGTTTGAGGTCGATGCGCTCACAGAAGTCGAACAGGTCCTTGAACGGCCCGCCCTGGGCACGGGCTTCGACGATGGCCTCTACCGGGCCTTCGCCGACGCCCTTGATGGCGCCCAGGCCGTAGACGATACGGCCGTCGTCGTTCACGGTGAACTTGAAATCGGAGAAGTTCACGTCCGGCGCATCCAGGCGCAGCTTCATGCTGCGCACCTCCTCCACCAGCACCACCACCTTGTCGGTGTTGTGCATGTCCGCCGACAGCACCGCCGCCATGAACGGTGCCGGGTAGTGGGTTTTCAGCCAGGCAGTCTGGTACGACACCAGGCCGTAGGCCGCGGAGTGGGATTTGTTGAAGCCGTAACCGGCGAACTTCTCTACCAGGTCGAAGATGTTGCCTGCCAGGTCCGCATCGATATTGTTGGCCACGCAACCTTCGATGAAACCACCGCGCTGCTTGGCCATTTCCTCGGGCTTTTTCTTGCCCATGGCCCGGCGCAGCATGTCGGCGCCGCCGAGGGTGTAGCCGGCCATCACCTGGGCAATCTGCATCACCTGTTCCTGGTACAGGATGATGCCGTAGGTGGGGGCCAGCACCGGCTTGAGGCCTTCGTACTGGTAGTCGGAGTGCGGGTAGGCCAGCTCGGCACGGCCGTGCTTGCGGTTGATGAAGTCGTCCACCATGCCCGACTGCAGCGGGCCGGGGCGGAACAGTGCCACCAGTGCGATGAGGTCTTCCAGGCAGTCGGGCTTGAGCTTCTTGATCAGCTCCTTCATGCCACGCGATTCAAGCTGGAATACCGCCGTGGTTTCGGCCTTCTGCAACAGCTCGTAGGTTTTGCGGTCGTCCAGCGGGATGAAGTCGATATTCACGTCGGGCAGGTTTTTCTTGGCCTGCTCGCGGTTGATGATCTCCATGGCCCACTTGATGATGGTCAGGGTACGCAGGCCGAGGAAGTCGAACTTCACCAGCCCCGCCGCCTCGACGTCATCCTTGTCGAACTGGGTTACCAGGCCGCCGCCTTCTTCGTCACAGGCGATCGGTGAGAAGTCGGTGAGCTTGGTCGGGGCGATCACCACGCCACCGGCGTGCTTGCCGGTACCCCGGGTCACACCTTCCAGCTTCAGCGCCATGTCCCAGATTTCGCGGGCGTCCTCGTCACCCTTGAGGAAGTCACGCAGGATCTCTTCCTGCTCGTAGGCCTTCTCAAGGGTCATGCCCACTTCGAACGGAATCATCTTCGACAGGCGGTCGGCCAGGCCGTAGGACTTGCCCTGAACCCGTGCCACGTCACGCACCACCGCCTTGGCAGCCATGGTGCCGAAGGTGATGATCTGGCTGACCGCGTTGCGGCCATAAGCCTCGGCCACATAGTCGATCACCCGGTCACGGCCATCCATGCAGAAGTCGACGTCGAAGTCGGGCATGGAAATACGTTCAGGGTTGAGGAAGCGCTCGAACAGCAGGTCATAGGCCAGCGGGTCGAGGTCGGTGATCTTCAGCACATAGGCCACCAGCGAACCTGCGCCCGAACCACGGCCAGGGCCTACCGGCACGTCGTTGTTCTTGGCCCACTTGATGAAGTCCATCACGATCAGGAAGTAACCGGGGAAGCCCATCTGGATGATGATGTCCAGTTCGAACTTCAACCGGTCGAGGTAAACCTGGCGCTTCTCTTCGTAATTGGGCGTGGTTTCCTTCGGCCACAGGACCGCCAGGCGCTCTTCCAGGCCCTCGTGGGACACGTGCCGCAGGTAGTCGTCGATGCCCATGCCGTTGGGCGTGGGGAAGTCGGGCAGGAAGTACTTGCCCAGCTGCACCTGGATGTTGCAACGCTTGGCGATTTCGACGGTGTTGGCGATGGCATCGGGCAGGTCGCTGAACAGCTCGGCCATTTCCTCGGACGACTTGAGGTACTGCTGGTCGCTATAGCAACGCGGCCGGCGGGGGTCGTCGAGGGTCCAGCCTTCACCGATGCAAACCCTGGTTTCATGGGCGTCGAAGTCGGACTGCTTGATGAAACGCACGTCGTTGGTGGCCACCAGTGGCGCGCCCAACCTGTCGGCCAGGGCCACGGCAGCATGCACATATTCCTCGTCGCGGGCGCGGTTGGTGCGCTGCACTTCTACGTAGAAGCGCTCGGGGAACATGCCCATCCAGTCTTGCAGCAGGGCCTGGGCTTCGTCGTCACGGCCGGCCAGCAGGGCCATGCCGATGTCACCTTCCTTGCCGGCCGACAAGGCGATCAGGCCTTCGCTGGCCGGCGCGATCCATTCACGCTGCAGGATCACCAGGCCGTTGCGCTGGCCGTCGGTCCAGCCGCGCGAGATCAGCTCGGTGAGGTTGCGATAGCCTTTGGGGTTCATGGCCAGCAGGCAGATGCGCGACAGCGGCGCTTCCGGGTCGGCGCCGGCCAGCCACAGGTCTGCCCCACAGATCGGTTTGATGCCGGCGCCCATGGCCGTCTTGTAGAACTTCACCAGCGAGCACATGTTGCTCTGGTCGGTGATGGCCACTGCTGGCATGTTCATCCCGGCCAGCGCCTTGGCCAGCGGCTTGATCCGCACCAGGCCGTCAACCAGCGAGAATTCGGAGTGGACGCGCAGGTGAACGAAGGGAACCGACATGGGAGATCCTGTAGCAGTGCTGAACGACAAGGGCGGGATTGTAGCTTAATTGCGCGGGGGTTTTGGGGCTGCGTGTAGGAGCGGGTTTACCCGCGAACCAGGCGACGCGGTGGATGGCACCGGCTGTGCCGGTGTTCGCGGCTAAAGCCGCGCCTACAAGGGGCCCGCCCCATTGGTCAGACCAGCGAACCGATGACGCCCTCACGCGCGTCCCAGGCGGCGCGCACCGGTGCGAACGAACGCCGATGAATGGGCGTAGGCCCAAGCCGGGCCAAGGCCTCCAGATGTACCGGCGTGGGGTAGCCCTTGTGCCCGCCGATACCGTAACCCGGGTAGATCAGCTCGAACGCGCTCATTTCACGGTCACGGCTGACCTTGGCCAGAATCGAGGCTGCCGCAATCGCCGGGACCTGGCTATCACCCTTGACCACCGGCGCTGCCGGCACGGACAGTTTCGGGCAGCGGTTGCCGTCGATCAGCGCAAGCTTCGGTGTAACGTGCAGGCCTTCGACCGCGCGCTGCATGGCCAGCATGGTGGCCTGCAGGATATTGAGCCGGTCGATTTCCTCGACCTCGGCACGGGCGATACAAAAGCTCAGGGCCTTTTCGCAAATCTCGTCGAAAAGGGCCTCGCGCTTGGCTTGCGTGAGTTTTTTCGAATCGTTCAGGCCGAGGATCGGCCGGGTTGGGTCGAGGATCACCGCTGCCGTTACCACCGCACCGCACAGCGGGCCACGGCCCACTTCGTCAACGCCGGCGACCAGGTCTTCGACCAGGTTGAAGTCCAGTCCAAATTGCATGTCAGCGGTCCTTGAGCAGGGCCAGCACCGCCTCGGCCGCCTGATTGGAGGCGTCGCGGCGCAGGGTGCGGTGAATTTCGTCGAAACGTTCGGTCTGCCGGCTCCCATCGCGCAACAACGGTACCAGGGTATTGGCCAACGCCTCGCTGGTGGCAGCGTCCTGCAGCAGTTCAGGTACCAGCTCACGCTGCGCCAACAGGTTGGGCAACGACACGTAGGGGCTTTTCACCAGCCGCTTGAGAATCCAGTAGGTCAGCGGCGCCAGGCGGTAAGCCACCACCATCGGCCGCTTGTACAGCAAGGCTTCGAGGGTGGCGGTACCCGAGGCGATCAACACCGCGTCGCAGGCGGCCAGGGCCTGGTGCGACTGGCCATCGAGCAGCATCAGCGGCAACTGCCGCCCTTCGAGCATCTGCTCGACCTGCGCGCGCCGCGCCGCGTTGGCACACGGCAGTACGAAGCGCACGCCCGGTACGTGGTGGCACAGGCGCTCGGCAGCATCGAGGAACAACGCCCCCAAGCGGCCAACCTCGCCGCCGCGGCTGCCCGGCATCAGGGCCACCACCGGGCCCTCGCCCAGGCCCAGTGCGGCACGCGCAGCTGCGCGGTCGGCCTGCAGCGGGATGGTGTCGGCCAGCGGGTGGCCGACAAAGCGCACAGGCACGCCCTGCTCTTCATAGAACCGCGCCTCGAACGGCAGCAGGGTCAGCATCAGGTCGCAGCCTTCGCGGATCTTCAGCACCCGCTTCTGCCGCCAGGCCCAGACTGATGGGCTGACATAATGCACGGTCTTGATCCCGGCCTGCCGCAGTTTCAGCTCGATGTTGAGGGTAAAGTCAGGCGCATCGATACCGATGAACACATCCGGCTTTTCATCGATCAGGGTCTGGATCAGTAGTTTGCGTCGCTTGAGCAGCTCGCGCAGGCGCCCCAGCACCTCCACCAGGCCCATGACCGCCAGGCGTTCCATCGGGAAATAGGATTGCAGGCCTTCGGCTTCCATCAAGGGGCCGCCCACCCCGATAAAGCGTATGTCGGGGTGGCGCTGCCTGAGGGCACGCATCAGGCCTGAACCCAGAATATCGCCGCTGGCCTCACCGGCCACCAGCGCTACGCAAAGCCGGGCCATGTCAGCGAGTGATGCCGCGAGCGGAGTTCACGATCGACTGGCGGAACAGCTCGACCTCAGGGTGCAGCGCAGCAGGCTCGGCCAGCTCCTTGAGTGCGTCTTCGACGGTAAGGCCCTGACGATAGACAATTTTGTAGCAGCGGCGCAGCACGTGGATCACTTCGGCACTGAAACCGCGCCGGCGCATGCCCTCGAAGTTCATGCTGCGGGCTTCGGCCGGGCTACCGAAGACGGTCACGAAGGCAGGCACGTCCTTGCCGATCGCCGTACCCATGCCGGAAAACGCGTGGGCACCGATATGGCAGTACTGGTGCACCAGGGTGTAGCCGGACAGGATCGCCCAGTCGCCCACATGCACATGCCCGGCAAGGGCCGTGTTGTTGACCAGAATGCAGTGGTTACCGATGACGCTGTCGTGGCCGATGTGGGCATAGGCCATGATCAGGTTGTGGTCACCCAGGGTGGTTTCGGCACGGTCCTGAATGGTCCCACGGTGAATGGTCACCCCTTCGCGGATCACGTTGTGGTCGCCAATCACCAGGCGCGTCGGCTCACCCTTGTACTTGAGGTCCGGGGTGTCTTCGCCAATCGACGAAAACTGAAAGATACGGTTGTGCTTGCCGATGCGGGTCGGCCCCTTCAACACAACATGCGGGCCGATAACGGTGCCCTCCCCGACCTCGACATCGGGGCCCACGATCGACCAAGGGCCCACCTCGACACCGTCGGCGAGCTTGGCCGAGGGATCGATGATGGCCCGAGGATCAATCGAATTCATAGGGAGCGTTCCGCGCAGGTGATTTCTGCCGAGCAGACCGGCTTGCCGTCGACCAGGGCGCGGCATTCGAACTTCCAGATCATGCTCTTGCGGCTGAGGAACTTGGCTTCCAGCACCAACTGGTCACCCGGCAGCACCGGCTGGCGGAAACGCAGCTTGTCGGAGCCGACGAAGTAATACAGGGTGCCATCGGCAGGCTTGGCATCGAGCATCTTGAAACCCAGGATACCGGCCGCCTGGGCCATGGCTTCGATGATCAGGACGCCCGGCATGATCGGGTGCGCCGGGAAGTGGCCATTGAAGAACGGCTCGTTGATGCTGACATTCTTGTAGGCACGAATGCTCTGGGCCTCGTAGTCCAGCTCCGTCACGCGGTCCACCAGCAGGAACGGGTAACGGTGAGGCAGGTATTCGCGAATCTCGTTGATGTCCATCATTTCGGGGGGGAAGCCTGTAATAAGAATAGGGAGCGCAGGTGCTGACCGCACGCTCCTTTTGCAATCCAAAGAGGAGCCAGCTAGCGACTGTTCACTCTTGCTCAGGGAATGGTATCAGCCTTCTGATGCCGGCTGGCCACCTGAGGTCACGGTATCGACGCGTTTTTCCAGCTGCTGGAGGCGCTTGGCCATATCGTCCAGGTGGCGGATACGCGCGGCGCTCTTGCGCCAGTCAGCCAATGGCTGCATGGCCGTACCGGAAGAATAGGAGCCCGGCTCGGTGATCGAGCGGGTAACCATGGTCATTCCGGAAATGAATACGTTATCGCAAATATCAATGTGCCCCACCAGCCCCACGCCACCCGCCAGCATGCAGTGCTTGCCAATGCGCGTGCTGCCGGAAATACCGACACACGCAGCCATGGCGGTGTGGTCGCCGATCTGCACGTTGTGGGCGATCTGGATCTGGTTATCCAGCTTGACCCCATCGCCGATGCGCGTGTCCGACAACGCGCCACGGTCAACCGCCGTGTTGACGCCGATTTCCACATCATCGCCGATGGTAACGCCGCCAATCTGGGCGATCTTGCGCCAGATGCCCTTCTCGTTGGCGAAGCCAAAGCCCTCGCCGCCGATCACCGCACCCGACTGAATGACCACGCGCTTGCCGATGGTGACGTCGTGATACAACGTGACCCTCGGTGCCAGCCAGCCGCCTTCACCCACCACGCAACGGGCACCAATGAAGCAATGTGCACCAATGCTCACGTTGGCGCCGATACGGGCGCCACTTTCGATGACCGCGAACGGCCCGATGCTGGCGCTGGCATCTACCTGGGCATCCTCGGCCACCACGGCGCTGGGATGGATTCCCGCCACAGCCTTGGGTTTCGGATCGAACAGGTGGGAAATGCGCGCATAAGCCAGATACGGGTCGGCCACGACCAGGGCATTGCCGGCAAAGCTTTCGGCATCCGCAGCCTTGAGCAGCACCGCGCCGGCCTGGCAGTTATCCAGGTACTTGCGGTATTGCGGGTTGGCCAGGAAGGTCAACTGCCCGGGGCCAGCCTCTTGCAAGGTGGCCAGCCCGGTAATCTGCAGCGCTTCGGGCCCCTTCAGGGTGGCACCGAGGGCCTCGGCCAGTTGGCCTAGCGTCATGGTCACACTCATATCAACGGGCTTGGTTCATGCGCTCGATGACCTGGCGGGTGATGTCGTACTGAGGTTTGACATCGATGACCGCGCCACGCTCGAGAACCAGGTCGTAACCGCCTTTCTTGATCACTTCCTCGACAGCGCCATCCAGCTTCGGCTTCAGCTGCTTGAGCATGTCACGGTCGGCAACGGCCTTGGCTTCGTTCAGCTCCTTGGACTGGAACTGGAAGTCGCGGGCTTTTTGCTTGAACTCGAGCTCCAGGCGCTCACGCTCCTGCTGCTGCATCTTGTCGCCGCCCTTGATCAGCCGGTCCTGGATACCCTTGGCGCTGCTTTCCAGGCTTTTCAGCTTGGTCAGTTGCGGGCCGAATTTCTTCTCGGCATCCACCGCGTACTTCTTGGCGGCGTCCGATTCCAGCAGGGCCATCTGATAGTTCAGCACGGCAACCTTCATTTCGGCGAAAGCCGGGGTGGCGACCAGCGCCGCGGCCACTACGGCCAGTTGAGCCAATTTACGCACGATGCACTCCTGGATAAACCGTTGTCGTTAAGCAAGGGCCGACCTTAGAAGGTCTGGCCCAGAGAGAATTGGAACACCTGGGTATCGGCATCGTCCGGCTTCTTGACCGGCATTGCCAGGCTGAAGCTCAGCGGGCCCAGTGCAGTAATCCAGGTCACACCCAGGCCGACCGAACTGGCCATGCCCGAGAAGCCGACCTTCTCGCAATCAGGCTTGCTGCCGCAATTGGTGTCGAACACGTTACCCACATCCCAGAACACGGAGGTGCGCAGCGAACGCTGGTCCTTGACGAATGGCAGCGGGAACAGCAATTCGACGCCACCTTGCACCAGCACGTTACCACCGAACGGCAACGGGTCCTGATCCGGGTCGGCGATGGTACCGGGCTTGCCACCTGGGTTGCCTTCACCGCGGCTTGGGGTACTGCGTGGGCCCAGGCTGCTGTCCTTGAAGCCGCGGACGGAGTTGAAGCCACCCGCGAAGTAGTTCTCGTAGAACGGCAGGCCGGAGGTGCTGCCATAACCATCACCATAGCCCAGCTCGGTGTGCAGGCGCAGGGTGTAGTCGTTGGTGATCGGCTGGAACAGCTGGCCACGGTAGTCGAGCTTGAAGAACGACAGGTCGCTGCCCGGAATGGTCGATTCCAGGGTCAGGCTTTGCGAGTGACCACGGGTCGCCAGCACACCTTTGTTCAAGGTCGACTCGGACCAGCCGATCGATGCCTTGAAGTTGAGGAAGTTGTCGCCTTCCTGGTCGAGGAAGTCGAAGATCTCGTCAACGGTGTACTTGCCGGTCTTGATCTTGTCCTGCTGCACGCTCAGGCCGTAGGTCAGGCGCGAGGTTTCGCTGATCGGGTAGCCCAGGCTCACACCTGCACCGAGGCTGTCCACCGCATAGCTGGCCACGTCGACATCGAGGTCATCGTAGTTGGTGCTGCGGTAGAAGGCGTTGTAGCCCAGGCTCACGCCGTCGGCAGTGAAGTAGGGATCCACGAAGCCAAAGTTGTAGCGGGTCTGGTATTCCGAACGGGTCAAGCCGATGGACACCTTGTTACCGGTGCCGAGGAAGTTGCTCTGGCTGATCGAACCACCCAGGATCAGGCCCGCGCTTTGGGCGAAACCGACGCTGGCGGTGATCGAACCGGAGGCTTGCTCCTCTACGCTGTAGTTGACATCGACCTGGTCATCGGTGCCCGGCACCGGTGGGGTCTCGACGTTCACTTCCTTGAAGAAGCCCAGGCGCTCGAGGCGGGTCTTGGACTGGTCGATCAGGTAGGTCGACGCCCACCCGCCTTCCATCTGGCGCATTTCGCGACGCAGCACTTCGTCTTCGGTCTTGGTGTTACCGCGGTAGTTGATGCGGTTGACGTAGGCACGCTTGCCCGGGTCGACCACGAACATGATGTCTACCGTGTGGTCCTGTTCGTTCGGCTGTGGCACGCCGTTGACGTTGGCGAAGGTGTAGCCCTCGTTGCCCAGGCGGCGGGTGATCAGCTCGGACGTGGTGGTCATCACCTTGCGCGAGAATACCTGGCCAGGCTGCACCAGCAGCAGCGACTTGACCTGGTCTTCCGGCACCTTGAGGTCACCGGACAGCTTCACGTCGCGAACGGTGTACTTCTCGCCTTCGTTGATGTTGACGGTGATATAGACGTGCTTCTTGTCTGGCGTGATCGACACCTGGGTCGAGGCGATGTCCATGTTGATGTAGCCGCGGTCCAGGTAGTAGGAACGCAGGCGCTCAAGGTCACCGGACAGCTTTTCGCGGGCGTACTTGTCGTCGTTCTTGAAGAACGACAGCCAGTTGGTGGTTTTCAGCTCGAACAACTGGCCCAGGGTATCGTCGTCGAACACGTTGTTGCCGACGATGTTGATGTGCTGGATGGCCGCGACCGTGCCTTCGTTGATCTTGATCTTCAGTGCCACGCGGTTGCGCGGCTGCGGCACCACCTCGGCGTCGACCTCGGCCGAGTAGCGGCCCTGGGCCACGTACTGGCGCTGCAGTTCGTTACGCACGCCTTCAAGGGTGGCACGCTGGAAGATCTCGCCTTCGGCCAGGCCGGATTGCTTCAGGCCTTTCATCAGGTCATCGGTGCTGATCGCCTTGTTGCCTTCGATCTCGATGCTCGACACCGACGGGCGCTCGACCACGTTGATGATCAGCACATTGCCATCGCGGTTCAACTGGATGTCCTGGAAGAACCCGGTCTTGAACAGGGAACGGGTCGAGTCCACCAGGCGGCGGTCATCAGCCTGGTCACCGACGTTCAGCGGCAAGGCACCGAACACGCTGCCGGCGGACACCCGCTGCAGGCCGTTGACGCGAATATCGGAGATGGTGAAGGACTCGGCGTGAACTTCAGCGATCATCAGTGCGGACATGACCGCAGTTAGCAGCAGACGTTTCATGAAGTCCTTTTATTCCAACTGGCAATAAACAACCCGCCGTGAAAAAACGGCGGGTTCGCAATTGAGCGAAGCTTTATAGTCGACCCAGATCGTTGATCAGGGCGAGCAACATCACCCCTATGACCAAACTGATACCGATCTGGACCCCCCAACCTTGCACCCGATCCGACAGCGGACGACCGCGCGCCCACTCGACCAGATAAAACAGCAAATGCCCCCCATCGAGTACCGGGATGGGCAGCAGGTTAAGAACCCCCAGGCTTATGCTCAGGTAGGCGAGGAAATTAAGAAAATCCCCGATGCCGGACTGGGCTGAAGCGCCCGCCACTTTAGCAATGGTTATCGGTCCACTCAAGTTTTTTACCGAGAGCTCCCCGAACAGCATTTTCTTCAGCGATTCGAGGGTAAGGACACTCATGTTCCAGGTGCGTGACAAGCCCTCGCCCACCGCCTCCAGCGGGCCATAGCTGACTTCACGAAGCATGCTGGCAGGCCATTCGCCACCTTTGACCCCGGCACCCAGGTACCCGGCAACGGCCTTGCCCTCGCCCTTGTGGGCCAGGACCACCGGCACGTCGAGGGCAGCACCGTCGCGCTCCACGCGGACCTGCACCTTGGCATCCGGCCGGGCACGTACACTGTCGACCACCTGCTGCCATTCGGTCACGGCAACGCCGTCGACCGCCAGCAGCTTGTCACCGCTCTTGAGGCCCGCAGCGGCAGCCGGCCCTTTCGGGTCGATCTCGGCCAGCACCGGCGCAATCGCCGGGCGCAATGGGTGCAGCCCAAGGGACTGGATCGGCTCTGGCTCATCGGCGCCCTTCAACCAGCTGTCCAGCTTGACCTGCAACTGGCGCTCGGCACTGGCGCCATCGTCGCGCACGCCAACCTGCAAGGTGCCGCTCTCGCCCAGGCGCCGCACCAGCTGCAGGTTGACCGCCGCCCAACCGCTGGTCGGCTTGCCGTCCACAGAGACGATTTCCTGACCTGCGGCCAGCCCGGCCGACGCCGCCAGGCTGCCGGCATCGACGCTACCAATGACCGGGCGAACCTGTTGGGTACCCAGCATCGCCAGCAGCCAGAAGAACACGATTGCCAGCAGGAAATTGGCGATCGGGCCGGCCGCGACAATGGCGATACGCTGGGATACCGGTTTGCGGTTGAACGACTGGCCGAGCAACGCCGGCGGCACATCACCTTCGCGCTCGTCGAGCATCTTCACGTAGCCGCCCAGCGGGATCGCCGCCACGACGAACTCGGTGCCATGGCGGTCATGCCAGCGCAGCAGCGGCGTGCCGAAACCCACCGAAAAACGCAGCACCTTCACGCCACAGCGGCGCGCGACCCAGAAGTGGCCGAATTCATGAAAGGTCACCAGCACCCCCAGGGCCACGAGGGTGCCGATAATCATGTAGAGCGCTGTCATGTCCATCTCCGAATGATATTCAGCGGGGCGGGGCAATACCCTGCCCCCTCACGCACCGAAGCGAGCCTGCATCAGCGGCCGTGGCGGCGCAGCCACTCCCGGGAAAGCTCCCGGGCCCGCTGGTCGGCGGCGAACACCGCGTCCAGGGAAGGCAGGGGCACCACAGGTTCCTGCTCGAGTACCTGTTCGATCATACCCGCGATCTCCGGGAAGCGAATACGCCGCTCGAGAAATGCTTGCACCGCCACTTCGTTGGCGGCATTGAGCACGGCGGGGGCACTGTTGCCGGCTTCGGCAGCCTGCCGCGCGAGGCGCAGGCAAGGGAAGCGTTGTTCGTCGGGCGCCTGGAAATCCAGACGGGCGACGGCGAACAGGTCCAGCGGCGCCACCCCGGAGTCGATCCGTTCGGGCCAGGCCAGGGCGTTGGCGATCGGGGTGCGCATGTCGGGGTTGCCCAGCTGCGCGAGGACCGAGCCATCCACGTAGTCGACCAGCGAGTGGATCACGCTCTGCGGGTGCACCACCACTTCGACCTTGGCCGGCGCAGCATCGAACAGCCAACAGGCTTCGATCAGTTCCAGCCCTTTATTCATCATGCTGGCCGAATCCACGGAGATCTTGCGCCCCATCGACCAGTTAGGGTGCGCACAGGCTTGCTCCGG
The DNA here is from genome assembly GCF_000190455.2 of Pseudomonas sp. TJI-51. Lineage (NCBI taxonomy): Bacteria > Pseudomonadati > Pseudomonadota > Gammaproteobacteria > Pseudomonadales > Pseudomonadaceae > Pseudomonas > Pseudomonas sp. TJI-51. The sequence goes on along the minus strand of NZ_AEWE02000085.1, from coordinate 31,364 downwards.
GGTCACCCCCATCAGCGCTTCGACGGGCGTTTCACGGAACGGGCCACCGGAAGCCGTCAGCAGGATCCGCCGCACCCCCACCGCACTCAGGCCACGGGCATAGTCGCCAGGCATGCACTGGAAGATAGCGTTGTGCTCGCTGTCGATTGGCAGCAGCACGGCGCCATGGCGCCGCACGGCGTCCATGAACAGGGCCCCCGACATCACCAGCGCTTCCTTGTTGGCCAGCAGGACCTTCTTGCCCGCCTCGACAGCCGCCAAGGTGGGACGCAAGCCGGCAGCCCCGACGATGGCCGCCATCACGGCGTCCACTTCGCTTGCCGACGCCACCTGGCACAACCCGGCGTCGCCTTCGAGCACCTCGGTTGCACAACCGGCCGCCGCCAGACCTGCACGCAACCGCATGGCCGCTTCACTGCTCGGCACCACGGCGAACGCCGGGCGGTGGCGCACGCACAGGGCCAGCAGTTCGTCCACACGCGAATAGCCACTGAGGGCGAACGCCTGGTAGCGATCAGGGTGCCGGGCAATCACGTCCAGGGTGCTCAGGCCGATGGAGCCGGTGGCACCGAGCACGGTGATACGTTGCGGGCGAGTCACATGACACCCCATTCGGCAGCCCACAACAACACGGCAAAGATCGGGATCGCTGCCGTCAGGCTGTCGATGCGGTCGAGCACACCGCCGTGGCCGGGGAGCAGGTTGCTGCTGTCCTTGATGCCGGACCGGCGCTTGAACATGCTCTCGGTCAGGTCACCGACCACCGAGGCCATCACCAGCAGCGCAGCACCCAGCAGGCCGAGCAGCACCTGGCCGACGCCCCAGTCGCGGCTTATGCCCACACCGAGGGTGATCAGCAAGCTGACCGCCAGCCCGCCATACACGCCTTCCCAGCTCTTGCCGGGGCTGACCTGCGGGGCCAGCTTGCGCTTGCCAAATGCACGGCCAGAAAAGTACGCGCCGATGTCGGCAGCCCACACCAGCACCATGACCGAGAGAATCAGCCAGTTGCCCAGCGGCCAGTGCTTGAGCAGCACCAACCCCTGCCAGGCGGGCAGCAATACCAGCAGGCCTATCAGCAGCCGGCAGGCAGCACTGGCCCACAACTCGCTGCTGCGTGGATAGGTCAGCACCAGCCAGGTCGCCAACCCCCACCAGATCACTGCGGCGCCGAGCACCCAGGGGGCCAGTTCCGGCAGGATGTACAGCAGCATCAGCGCCCCGGCCACTACCAGGGCGTAGGCAATGCGCAGCGGCTGGGCCATCAGGCCGGCCAGGCGCGCCCACTCCCAGGCACCGAGGGTCACAACGAAGCCGATGAACAGGGCAAAATCCCCACCGTTGAGCAGGAAGAAACCACCCAGCGCAACCGGCAGCAGGATCAGCGCGGTAATGATGCGTTGTTTAAGCATTAAGCACGAGCTCCAGCCTCGACCTGCTCGCTGGTCTTACCGAAGCGGCGCTGGCGCGAAGCGAAATCGGCCAGGGCTTTACGCATGGCCTCGTGTTTGAAGTCCGGCCAGTACAGGTCGGAGAAATACAGCTCGGCATATGCCAGCTGCCACAGCAGGAAATTGCTGATGCGATGCTCGCCACCGGTGCGGATACACAGGTCCGGCAACGGCAGCTCACCGGTTGCCAGGCACGTCTGCAGCAGGCCAGGGGTGATGTCGTCCGGGCGCAGGTGCCCGGCTTGCACTTCCCGCGCCAGCCGTTGCGCGGCCTGGGCAATGTCCCACTGGCCGCCGTAGTTGGCAGCGATTTGCAGGATGAAGCGGTTGTTGCCGGCGGTCAGCGCCTCGGCCTCACGCATGGCAGCCTGCAACTCCGGGTGGAACCGCGAGCGGTCACCGATGATACGCAGGCTGATATTGTTTTCGTTGAGGCGCTTGGCCTCACGGCGCAGGGCCGAGAAGAACAGTTCCATCAGCGCACCGACTTCTTCGGCCGGGCGCTGCCAGTTTTCACTGGAGAAGGCGAACAGGGTCAGCACCTCGACCCCGGACTGGGCACAGACTTCGATGACCGCGCGAACGGCGTCGACACCCGCCTTGTGCCCGGCAACGCCGGGCAGCAGGCGTTTTTTTGCCCAGCGGTTGTTGCCGTCCATGATGATCGCGACATGACGCGGCACCGAGGACGGCACCGCTGGCTTGGTCTTTTCCATTAAAAAACCCCGGCCTCAGACGGCCATCAGGTCCTTTTCCTTGGCCTTGAAGGCAGCATCGACCTCGGCAACGAACTTGTCGGTCAGCTTCTGGATGTCATCAGCGGCGCGACGCTCTTCGTCTTCGCTGATTTCCTTGTCCTTGGTCAGCTTCTTCAGGTCGGCCAGGGCGTCGCGGCGCACGTTGCGCACGGCTACCTTGGCGTCTTCGGCAACAGCGCTGGCCTGCTTGGTATAGCCCTTGCGGGTTTCCTCGGTCAGGGCCGGCATCGGCACGCGGATGGTGGTACCGGCGCTGGACGGGTTCAGGCCCAGGTCAGAGGTGAGGATGGCTTTTTCGATAGCCGCGCTGAGGTTCTTGTCGTGGGCGACGATCTTCAGCGTGCGGGCATCTTCGACGGTGATTGCAGCCACCTGGTTCAGCGGCATCTCGCTGCCCCAGGCAGTGACCCTGACGGTATCCAGGATGCTTGGGTGAGCGCGACCCGTACGGATGGCCGCCAGGTTGCGAGCCAGAGCCTCGAGGGACTTGGTCATGCGCTCCTGCGCGTCTTTCTTGATATCGTTGATCATTTCTGGACTTCCTCGATCAGAGTTCCTTCCGCGCCGCCATGCACGATGTTCAGCAGGGCGCCGGGCTTGTTCATGTTGAAGACGCGCAGCGGCATCTTGTGGTCGCGGCACAGGCAGATTGCCGTGAGATCCATTACCCCCAGCTTGCGATCCAGCACTTCATCGTAGGTCAGATGATCGAACTTCTCGGCATGCGGGTCCTTGAATGGATCTGCAGTGTATACACCATCGACCTTGGTTGCCTTCAATACCACGTCGGCATCGATTTCGATGGCGCGCAGGCAAGCGGCAGAGTCGGTGGTGAAGAACGGGTTGCCAGTACCGGCGGCGAAAATCACGACTTCCTTGGCGTTGAGGTGACGCATGGCTTTGCGACGGTCGTAATGATCGGTGACACCCACCATGGAGATCGCCGACATGACGATGGCAGTGATGTTCGCCCGCTCCAGCGCGTCGCGCATGGCCAGGGCATTCATCACGGTGGCCAGCATCCCCATGTGGTCGCCGGTAACACGGTCCATGCCGGCTGCACTGAGCGCCGCGCCACGGAACAGGTTGCCACCACCGATCACCAGGCCGACCTGAACACCGATGCCGACCAGTTGGCCGACTTCCAGCGCCATGCGATCCAGGACCTTGGGGTCGATCCCGAACTCTTCCGAGCCCATCAGGGCCTCGCCGCTAAGTTTGAGTAGAATGCGTTTATAGCGAGCCTGATGACCACTGCCCTGCTGAGCCATTGCGAATCTCTCCTGCGGCGTTTGTAAAATTCTTGCGGGCTGCTTGAGCCTGCTTGTAACTGTAACGTGACGCAACGATTGCGTCCGCGAGCAGCGGTTTCTGTAAACCGTTCCCGCTTTGACAAAGAGGCTGCGCGCGTGAGCGGGCAGCCTCTTTGGGGCGACAGACGGGGCTGTCTTACTGCTTGGCAGCAGCTACCTGAGCGGCAACTTCAGCAGCGAAGTCGTCGACTGGCTTCTCGATGCCCTCGCCTACTTTGAAGTAGGTGAAGGAAACGATTTCAGCACCGGCTTTCTTGGCCAGCTCGCCAACTTTGACTTCCGGGTTCATGACGAAAGCCTGCTCTTTCAGCGAGGCTTCAGCCTTGAACTTGGTGATACGGCCGTTGATCATGTTCTCAACGATGTTCTCTGGCTTGCCGGCGATCTTGTCAGCGTTCAGCTGCAGGAACACGCCCTTCTCACGCTCGATGGCCTCGGCGGAGATTTCCGACGAATCCAGGAACTCAGGGTTCGACGCAGCCACGTGCATGGCGATGTTCTTGGCCAGCTCGACGTCGCCGCCGTTCAGGACAACAACGGCACCGATCTTGTTGCCGTGCAGGTAGGCACCGACAACGTCACCCTCAACGCGCACCAGGCGGCGGATGTTGACGTTCTCGCCGCACTTGGCGACCAGGGCTTCACGAGCAGCTTCACGCGAAGCGATCAGCGGCGCAGCGTCGGTCAGCTTCTGGGCGAAGGCTTCTTCGAGGCTTTCAGCAACGAAGTTCTTGAAGTCGTCTTGCAGGGCCAGGAAGTCGGTCTGCGAGTTCACTTCCAGCAGAACGGCGGATTTACCGTCGGTCTTGACCGCGATAGCGCCTTCAGCAGCGACGTTGCCAGCCTTTTTGGCGGCCTTGATGGCGCCCGAGGCACGCATGTCGTCAATGGCTTTTTCGATGTCGCCGCCGGCCTTTTCCAGGGCCTTTTTGCAATCCATCATGCCTTCGCCGGTACGCTCGCGCAGTTCTTTGACCAGCGCTGCAGTAATTGCTGCCATTTCAAAATCCTCTTGGAAAGTTTTTCAACCATTCCACCCGTTGGTCACGGGCGTTAAATTCTGCAAATCCGCTGCTTGTGTTCCAGCAAGCCCATGATGCGGGGCCGATGCTGACAGCAGGATTTCAAGGTGGCAAAAAGGGGGCAGAGCCCCCTTTTCGCGTGCCAAGTAGACGCTAGCGCCTATTACTCAGCAGCAGGTGCAGCCGCTTCTTCAGCGTAGACTTCAGTGCCGCCGGCAACGTTGTTGCGGCCGCGGATGACGGCGTCAGCCATCGAAGTCATGTACAGCTCGATAGCGCGAATGGCGTCATCGTTACCTGGGATGATGTAGTCAACACCTTCCGGGCTGCTGTTGGTATCGACAACGCCGATAACCGGGATACCCAGTTTGTTGGCTTCGGTGATCGCGATGCGCTCGTGATCAACGTCGATAACGAACAGAGCGTCTGGCAGACCACCCATGTCCTTGATGCCGCCCAGGCTGCGATCCAGTTTTTCCAGGTCGCGGGAGCGCATCAGGGCTTCTTTCTTGGTCAGCTTGGCGAAAGTGCCATCTTCGGCCTGGGTTTCCAGGTCGCGCAGACGCTTGATCGAGGCGCGGATGGTTTTGTAGTTGGTCAGCATGCCGCCCAACCAACGGTGGTCAACGTATGGCGAACCGCAACGAGCAGCTTGCTCGGCGACGATCTTGCCGGCGGAACGCTTGGTGCCGACGAACAGGATCTTGTTCTTGCCCTGGGCCAGGCGCTCTACGAACGACAGAGCGTCGTTGAACATTGGCAGGGTTTTTTCCAGGTTGACGATGTGGATCTTGTTACGCGCGCCGAAAATGTACTTGCCCATTTTCGGGTTCCAGTAACGGGTCTGGTGGCCGAAGTGCACACCGGCCTTCAGCATATCGCGCATATTGACTTGGGACATGATAGTTCCTTGATAAGTCGGGTTGGGCCTCCACGTATCCCAATGACCAACCCGCGAATTCTGCAACTCGGGGCACCCAGGTCATCGTGTCGACACGTGTGTGGGTTAAATGCTGACGGGGTCGTGCCCGAAAGCGGCGCATGTTATACCACAGACCGCGGGCAAACGGAACCCGGTGGAAGCAGCTGCAAGCTGCAAGCTGCAAGCAAAAGCTGCAAGCAAAAGCTGCAAGCAAAAGCTGCAAGCAAAAGCAAAAGCAAAAGCAAAAGCAAAAGCAAAAGCAAATGCAAAAAGCAAAAAGCAAAAAGCAGCCGACGCACGATCCGCTTCTTCTTGTAGCTTGCCGCTTGCCACTTGCCACTTGCCACTTGCCACTTGCAGCTTGCAGCTGGACGCTCTGATAGAATAAGCCCTTTCCCGTTTGTTCGCGCCGTGCACGGCGCCGTAGAGAGCCTGTAATGACCGTTACCATCAAGACCGCAGAAGACATCGAAAAGATGCGCATCGCTGGCCGCCTGGCCGCCGAAGTGCTGGAAATGATCGAGGAACACGTCAAGCCCGGCGTCACCACCGAAGCGCTGGACCGCCTGTGCCACGACTACATCGTCAATGTTCAGCAGGCCATCCCGGCGCCGCTCAACTACAAAGGCTACCCGAAGTCGATCTGCACCTCGATCAACCATGTGGTCTGCCACGGCATCCCCAATGACAAGCCGCTCAAGGACGGTGACACGCTGAACATCGACGTCACCGTGATCAAGGACGGCTACCACGGCGATACCAGCCGCATGTTCCATGTCGGCACCGTGCCGGCATGGGCCGAGCGCCTGTCCAAGGTGACCCAGGAATGCATGTACAAGGCCATTGAACTGGTCAAGCCAGGGTGCCGCCTGGGCGACATCGGTGAAGTGATCCAGAAGCACGCCGAAAAGAACGGCTTCTCGGTGGTGCGTGAATTCTGCGGCCACGGTATCGGCAAGGTGTTCCACGAAGAACCGCAGATCCTCCACTACGGCCGCGCAGGCACGGGTATGGAACTGAAAGAAGGCATGACCTTCACCATCGAGCCCATGATCAACCAGGGCAAGGCCGACACCAAGGTGCTGGGCGACGGCTGGACCGCCATCACCAAGGACCGCAAGCTCTCGGCCCAGTGGGAGCACACCCTGGTGGTGACTGCGACCGGCTACGAGATCTTCACCCTGCGCAAGGACGATACGATCCCGCGCACCTCGGCCTGAGCCCGGCCAACCCATGACAGGAACGTGACGCGATGCCCCAGGTGGACCCCGAACTGTTCGACCGCGGCCAGTTCCAGGCGGAACTGGCCCTCAAGGCGAGCCCTATCGCCGCTTTCAAGAAAGCCATCCGCCTGGCCGGCGAGGTGCTCGACAAGCGTTTCCGCGCCGGCGGCGACATTCGCCCGCTGATCGAGGCCCGTGCCTGGCTGGTCGACAATATCCTGCAACAGGCCTGGAACCAGTTCGACTGGGGGGACCACAGCGGCATCGCCCTGGTTGCGGTGGGTGGCTACGGGCGCGGTGAACTGCACCCGCATTCGGACATCGACCTGCTGATCCTCCTGGGCGCTGCCGAGCATGAACAGTACCGCGATGCCATCGAACGGTTTCTGACCCTGCTGTGGGACATAGGCCTGGAAGTCGGCCAAAGCGTGCGTACCGTGGACGAGTGTGCCGAACAGGCCCGCGCCGACCTCACGGTGATCACCAACCTGATGGAAAGCCGCACCATCGCCGGCCCGGAGCCGTTGCGCCAACGCATGCTGGACGTGACCAGCACCGCGCACATGTGGCCGAGCAAGGAGTTCTTCCTGGCCAAACGCGCCGAACTCAAGGCCCGCCACCACAAGTACAACGACACCGAGTACAACCTGGAACCCAACGTCAAAGGGTCCCCTGGCGGCCTGCGCGATATCCAGACCGTACTGTGGGTGGCGCGCCGCCAATACGGCACTTTGAACCTGCTCGCACTGGCTGGCGAAGGCTTCCTGCTGGAAAGCGAGAACGAACTGCTGGCCTCGTCGCAGGACTTTCTATGGAAGGTGCGTTACGCCCTGCACATGCTGGCCGGCCGCGCCGAAGACCGCCTGTTGTTCGACCACCAGCGCAGCCTGGCCGAACTGCTGGGCTACCACGACGAGAACCCCAAGCGGGCGATCGAGCAGTTCATGACCCAGTACTACCGGGTGGTGATGAGCATCAGCCAGCTGTGCGACCTGATCATCCAGCACTTCGAGGAGGTCATCCTCGCCGACGAGGACAGTGGCAGCACCCAGCCGCTGAATGCGCGCTTCCGCCTGCATGACGGCTATATCGAGGCCACCCGGCCGAACGTGTTCAAGCGCACGCCGTTCGCCATGCTGGAGATGTTCGTGCTGATGGCCCAGCACCCGGAAATCAAGGGTGTACGCGCCGATACCGTGCGCCTGCTGCGCGAACACCGGCACCTGATCGACGACACGTTCCGCACCGACATCCGCAATACCAGCCTGTTCATCGAGCTGTTCAAGTGCGAGATCGGCATACACCGTAACCTGCGCCGAATGAACCGCTACGGCATCCTGGGGCGTTACCTGCCCGAGTTCGGCCTGATCGTCGGGCAGATGCAGCACGACCTGTTCCACATCTATACCGTGGATGCGCACACCCTCAACCTCATCAAGCACCTGCGCAAGCTGCAGTACACACCGGTGTCCGAGAAGTTTCCGCTGGCCAGCAAGCTCATGGGGCGCCTGCCCAAACCCGAGCTGATCTACCTGGCCGGCCTGTACCACGACATCGGCAAGGGCCGCCACGGTGACCACTCGGAGCTCGGTGCAGTAGACGCGCAGAAGTTCTGCGAACGCCACCAACTGCCCGCGTGGGACAGCCGGCTGATCGTCTGGCTGGTGCTCAACCACCTGGTGATGTCTACCACCGCCCAGCGCAAGGACCTGTCCGACCCACAGGTGATCAACGACTTTGCCCTGCACGTGGGCGACGAAACGCGCCTGGACTACCTGTACGTGCTGACCGTGGCCGATATCAATGCCACCAACCCCAGCTTGTGGAACTCGTGGCGCGCCAGCCTGTTGCGCCAGCTTTACACCGAGACCAAGCGGGCCTTGCGCCGTGGCCTGGAAAACCCGCTGGACCGCGAAGAGCAGATTCGCCAAACCCAGTCTGCCGCCCTGGACATCCTGGTGCGCGAGGGCACCGACCCGGACGACGTCGAACAATTGTGGTCGCAGCTGGGCGATGACTACTTCCTCAAGCACACTGCGGCCGACGTAGCCTGGCACAGTGATGCGATCCTGCAGCAGCCCGCCGATGGCGGCCCGCTGGTGCTGATCAAGGAAACTACCCAGCGCGAGTTCGAGGGTGGCACGCAGATCTTCATCTACGCCCCGGACCAGCACGACTTCTTTGCGGTGACGGTAGCGGCCATGTCGCAGCTGAACCTGAACATTCACGACGCGCGAATCATCACCTCCAGCAGCCAGTTCACCCTCGACACCTACATCGTGCTGGACAACGACGGCGGCTCGATTGGCGACAACCCGCAACGGGTGCGGCAGATTCGCGACGGCCTGAGCGAAGCCTTGCGCAACCCCGAGAACTACCCGACTATCATTCAGCGCCGGGTGCCCCGCCAGCTCAAGCACTTCGACTTCCCGCCACAGGTGACCATCCTCAACGATGCCCAACGGCCGGTGACCATTCTGGAGATTACGGCCCCCGACCGCCCTGGCCTGCTGGCCCGGCTGGGGCGGATTTTCCTGGAGTTCGACCTGTCACTGCAGAACGCCAAGATCGCCACCCTCGGCGAACGGGTCGAAGACGTGTTCTTCATCACCGATGCCGACAACCAGCCGCTGTCCGACCCGCAACTGTGCAGCCGCCTGCAGGAAGCTATCGTGCAACAGCTGCAGGCCGGCCAAGGCAGCGACACCAGCCCGAGCCGCCTGACCATTTAACGATTAGACGATTGACGAGACCTTGCGCCGATGAACCATGCCTTGACCCAGCTTCAGCCCTACCCGTTCGAAAAGCTTCGCGCCCTGCTGGGCACCGTGAAGCCTGCGGCGGACAAACGCGCCATCGCCCTGTCGATCGGTGAGCCGAAGCACGAATCGCCGGCGTTCGTCGCCCAGGCCATGGCCGACAACCTCGACAAGCTGGCTGTCTATCCCAGCACCCTCGGCCTGCCGGCGCTGCGCCAGGCTATTGGCCAGTGGTGCGAGCAGCGGTTTGGCGTACCCGCCGGCTGGCTCGACGCCGACCGCCATATCCTGCCGGTCAATGGCACCCGCGAGGCGCTGTTCGCCTTCACCCAGGCCGTGGTCAACCGCGCCGATGACGGCCTGGTGGTCAGCCCGAACCCTTTCTACCAGATCTATGAAGGCGCAGCCCTGCTGGCCGGTGCCACCCCACACTACCTGCCGTGCCTGGAGGCCAATGGCTTCAACCCGGACTTCGACGCCGTGCCGGCCGATGTCTGGCAGCGCTGCCAGATCCTGTTCCTGTGCTCGCCGGGCAACCCGACCGGGGCGCTGGTGCCCATGGAAACCCTGAAAACACTGATTGCCCTGGCCGACGAGCATGACTTCGTGATCGCCGCCGATGAGTGCTACAGCGAACTGTACTTCGACGAAGACGCCCCGCCGCCGGGCCTGTTGAGCGCTTGCGCGGAGCTGGGCCGCAGCGACTTCAAACGTTGCGTGGTCTTCCACAGCCTGTCCAAGCGCTCCAACCTGCCGGGCCTGCGCTCGGGCTTCGTTGCCGGCGACGCCGACATCATCAAGCCATTCCTGCTGTACCGTACCTACCACGGCTGCGCCATGCCGGTGCAAACCCAACTGGCGAGCATCGCCGCTTGGCAGGATGAAGCGCATGTGCGCGAAAACCGCGACCAGTACCGCGCCAAATACGATGCCGTGCTGGAGATCCTGCAGCCGGTACTGGACGTACAGCGCCCGGACGGCAGCTTCTACCTGTGGGCCAAGGTGCCTGGCGACGATGCCGAGTTCACCCGTGACCTGTTCGAAGCCCAGCATGTGACGGTGGTGCCGGGGTCTTACCTTTCGCGGGAAGTGGGTGGTGTGAACCCGGGGGCCGGGCGTGTCCGCATGGCCTTGGTTGCACCGCTGGCCGAGTGCATCGAAGCTGCCGAGCGCATTCGCGCGTTTCTGCAAAGCCGCTGACAGGATCGGGGGGCGGTTTGTACGCGGTTCCTGTGGGAGCGGGCGTGCCCGCGAACACCGGCGCAGCCGGTGCCAGACACCGCGTCGCCTGCTTCGCGGGCAAGCCCGCTCCCACAATGAATCGCGCAGGCTTTTCAAATTTGCAGAAAGACAGTTGCTCCTACCGGGGTAGGTGAGATACCTGTTGCTACAAGGCAGCCCCAGCGCTTTATTTGACCTGGCCCAGGTTCGCCTCACTCATGTCCAGCTCGCCCAGCACCTGCCGCACCACTTCATCGCCCACCTCGTGCTGACGATGCAGGTTGTACAGCTCCAGCCGCTGCGCCCTTAGCGCCCGCAGGCGCAAGCGGCGCTCCAGCAAATCCATCTGCTCGGCCAGCGCCTTGGCTTCGGCCGTGTCGTTATAACTGTCCAGCTCATCCCGGTACTCCGCCATCAGGCGCGCCTTCAGTTCCGTGGCCATGGTTGCCTGGTCTGCATCCTGCGGCGCACTGCTGTCGATCACTTCCTCCGCCTCCAAGGCATGGATCGCCGCTTCTGCCGTGCGCCGCCAGGCTTCCTGCACCTCCTGTTGCAAGCGCTCGTCGGCGCTTTTGGTCACCCCGCGCAGCAACAGCGGCAAGGCGATACAGGCGCTGACCAGCGACAGCAGGATCACCCCTGCCGCGATGAAAATCAGCAGGTCCCGTTCCGGGAACGCCTTGCCTGCCCCCATCAGCAATGGCACCGACATCACACCCGCCAGAGTCACTGCACCCCGCACGCCGCCGAAGGTCAGCAGCCAGCAGGAGCGCGCCGTAGGCACCAGCACCAGCGCCGGCTTACCGCGCCAGCGGCGCAGCACGCCGATCGCGCGCCAGATACTCTGCACCCAGATGAAACGCAGCAGGATCAGCGCGGCAAAAATCGCCAGCACATCCAGGCAGCGGTAGGCCAGGGTCGGCCACACGGTGGTTTCGTGGCTGACCACAGCCTTGATGATGTCCGGTAACTGCAGGCCCAGTAGCAGGAAAATCAGGCCATTGAAGGCGAACTCCAGCAGCGACCAGACGCTGCGGTTGAGCAGGCGGGTGCTGGTCTGGCGTGGCAGCAGGTCGAGCCAGCTCTGCATCATGCCGGCGGCCACTGCCGACAAAATGCCCGACACGCCCAGGCGCTCGGCCAGTACATAAGCCGCGAACGGCAACAGCAGCATGAACACGACATGGGTCGCAGGGTCGTCCCAGCCCCGGGTGATCATCCACATGCGCAGGCGGCCGATCAGCCAGCTCAGGGCCACGCCCACTGCCAGGCCCCCCAGTGCTACCAGCACGAAGCTGAAGCTGGCGTCGGCCAGCGAGAAGGCCCCGGTGATTGCCGCCGCCAGGGCGAACTTGAAGGTCACCAGGCCAGAGGCGTCGTTCATCAGCGCCTCGCCCTGCAGCATATGCATCAGCGGGGTGGGTAGGCGGTCCTGGGTAATGGCCGATACGGCAACGGCGTCGGTCGGCGACAACACGGCGGCCAAGGCGAAGGCCACCGGCAGCGGGATGCTGGGCATCAGCCAGTGAATGAAGTAACCGGCCCCGACCACAGTGAACAGCACCAGCCCTACCGCCAGCGCCACCACGGGCCCTCGAAGGCGCCACAGTTCGCGCTTGGGAATCCGCCAGCCATCGGCGAACAGCAGTGGCGGCAGGAACAGAAACAGGAACAGCTCGGGGTCCAGCGCCACATGCAGGCCCAGGGTCGGCCACGCCAGCAAGGCGCCAGCGGCGATCTGCACCAGCGGCAAGGGCAGCGGAATCAGGCGACCGACCAGTTTCGACAGGCTGACCAAGGTCAACAGGATGAGGACGGTGTAGGCGGACTGCATCCGGTAAGGCTTCCTTTATGAACCAGAAACGACAACAGGGCGAAACATCGCCATTGAAACAATATGTTAGCGGCGATCGGCGAACCGGGGCCGCTGCACGATAGTCGCAGGTGGCGGATGAATATGTAACATGATGATACTTCGGTTGGGTGGTTGGGCCTGCCGTGAGTCTTGCAGCGCCTGCGAGATCGCGCGCCGCCCGCGCGGCGCTCGATCTCATAAGCGATGCAAGACCCAAGACCTGCACATCTGCGCCGCCCGCAAAACCCAAGACAAGCACACCCGTGGCGCTCACATCTCCGTTCCCGCATAATCCCGCGACTGAAATCGAAAAACGGAGAGGTTGGGGCAACCTGTGATCCCCAATGCACACAATGACCTACACGCTCTACGGCATCAAAGCCTGCGACACCATGAAAAAAGCGCGTACCTGGCTCGAAGACCAGTCCATCGCCTACGAATTCCACGACTACAAGACCCAAGGCATCGACCGTGACAGCCTGAACCGCTGGTGCGACGAACACGGCTGGGAAGTCATCCTCAACCGTGCCGGCACCACGTTCCGCAAGCTGGAAGACGCCAGCAAGGCAGACCTCGACCAGGCCAAGGCCGTCGAGCTGATGCTGGCCCAGCCGTCGATGATCAAGCGCCCGGTGCTCGACCTTGGCGCGCGCACGTTGGTCGGCTTCAAGCCTGACCTGTACGCCGCAGCCTTCGCCTGAGCCCCTACCCTATTTCGCACGAGGTAATCACATGTCCAATACCCTGTTCAGCCTGGCCTTCGGTGTCGGCTCCCAGAACCGCCAGGGCGCCTGGCTGGAAGTGTTCTACGCACAACCCCTGCTCAACCCAAGCGCCGAACTGGTCGCCGCAGTCGCGCCTGTTCTTGGTTACCAGGGTGGCAACCAGGCCATCGCCTTCAGCAACGCCCAGGCCGCCCAACTGGCCGAAGCGGTGAAAGGCGTGGATGCCGCCCAGGCCGCGCTGCTGACCCGCCTGGCCGAAAGCCACAAGCCGCTGGTCGCCACCCTGCTGGCCGAAGACGCTGCGCTGGCTTCGACCCCCGAGGCCTACCTCAAGCTGCACCTGCTGTCGCACCGCCTGGTCAAGCCACACGGCGTGAGCCTGGCCGGCATCTTCCCGCTGCTGCCGAACGTGGCCTGGACCAACCAGGGTGCGGTCGACCTGAGCGAACTGGCCGAACTGCAACTCGAAGCACGCCTCAAAGGCGAGTTGCTGGAAGTGTTCTCGGTGGACAAGTTCCCGAAAATGACCGACTACGTGGTCCCCGCCGGCGTGCGTATCGCCGACACCGCCCGTGTGCGCCTGGGCGCCTACATTGGCGAAGGCACCACCATCATGCACGAAGGCTTCGTCAACTTTAACGCTGGCACCGAAGGCCCGGGCATGATCGAAGGCCGGGTTTCCGCTGGCGTATTCGTCGGCAAGGGCTCGGACCTGGGCGGCGGCTGCTCGACCATGGGCACCCTGTCCGGTGGCGGCAACATCGTCATCAAGGTCGGCGAAGGCTGCCTGATCGGCGCCAACGCCGGTATCGGTATCCCGCTGGGTGACCGCAACACCGTCGAAGCGGGCCTGTACATCACTGCCGGCACCAAGGTGAACCTGCTGGACGAAAACAACGAACTGGTCAAGGTGGTCAAGGCGCGTGACCTGGCAGGCCAGACCGACCTGCTGTTCCGCCGCAACTCGCTGAACGGCGCAGTGGAATGCAAGACCCACAAGTCGGCCATTGAGCTGAACGAAGCATTGCACGCCCACAACTGAGAACCTTGCACGGTTTGAGGTGTTAACATCGGGTCTGGCGCCAACACGCCAGACCCGTTTTTCATTCCAGGCCCCGCGATCATGTTCCAGCCCTCCCCCTGGCGTGCCGATTTCCCCGCCATCGACGCCCTGCAACGGCAGCACCAGACATACCTGGACAGCGCCGCCACTACCCAGAAGCCGCAAGCCTTGCTGGATGCTCTGGGCCATTACTACGCCCATGGCGCAGCCAACGTGCACCGCGCCCAGCACTTGCCCGGTGCACTGGCGACCCAGGCTTTCGAAACCAGCCGCAACAAGGTGGCCGCCTGGCTCAACGCCGCCGATGCCCGGCAAATCGTGTTCACCCATGGCGCCACTTCGGCGTTGAACCTGCTGGCCTATGGCCTGGAGCACCGCTTCGAGGCGGGCGACGAAATTGCCGTCAGCGCGCTGGAGCACCATGCCAACCTGCTGCCCTGGCAGCAACTGGCGCAGCGGCACGACCTGCGCCTGGTGGTACTGCCGCTGGACATTCACGGCCACATCGACCTGGACCAGGCCCTGCAGTTGGTAGGCCCACGCACCCGGGTACTGGCCGTCAGCCAGTTGTCCAACGTGCTGGGCACTTGGCAGCCGTTGCCTGCCCTGCTGGCCCATGCCCGTGCGCAAGGTGCGGTGACCGTGGTCGACGGCGCCCAGGGCGTGGTCCATGGGCGCCATGATGTGCAGCAGCTGGGCTGCGACTTCTATGTGTTTTCCAGCCACAAGCTGTATGGCCCGGACGGTGTCGGCGTGCTCTACGGCCGCAGCCAGGCTTTCGAGCTGCTGCGCCATTGGCAGTTTGGCGGTGAGATGGTGCAACTGGCCGACTACCATAGCGCCAGCTTCCGCCCGGCGCCGTTGGGTTTCGAAGCGGGCACCCCGCCCATTGCCGGGGTGATCGGCCTGGGCGCGACCCTTGCCTACCTGGCCAGCCTCGATAGCCACGCGGTCGCCGCCCACGAAACCAGCCTGCATCAGCAACTGCTGCGTGGCCTGGCCGACCGCGAGGGTATCCGGGTGCTGGGCACGCCACAGGCGGCGCTGGCCAGCTTCGTCATCGAAGGCGTGCACAATGCCGATATCGCCCACCTGCTCACCGAGCAGGGCATTGCCGTGCGTGCCGGGCACCACTGCGCCATGCCGCTGTTGAAGGGGCTGGGCCTGGAGGGTGCGATCCGTGTGTCGTTGGGCTTGTACAACGACAGCAGCGACCTGCAGCGCTTCTTCGACGCGCTGGACCAAGGCCTGAAGTTGTTGCGATGAGCCTGCCGGAACAGGCGCTACAGGCGCTGGCCGCGTTCGAACAGGGCAAGGGCTGGGAACAGCGTGCTCGCTTGCTGATGCAATGGGGCGACCGGCTGGAGCCGCTGGCTGCCAACGAAAAAACCGAGGCCAACCGGGTGCACGGTTGCGAAAGCCTGGTGTGGCTGGGGGGCGGGCCG
>NZ_AEWE02000085.1:0-15553 GCF_000190455.2 Pseudomonas sp. TJI-51 | reverse complement strand
GCTGCTGGCCTTGTTGCTGGTGCGGGTGCAGGGTTTGACCAGCGGTGAACTGCTGGCGCTCGACCTGCGGGGTTGGTTCAGCCAGCTGGGGCTGGAGCGCCAGCTGTCGCCATCGCGCAGCAATGGGCTGCATGCGGTGTTGCAGCGCATGGCAGAGCTGGTGGTCAAACGTTAACTGGGGTGGGGGCCAACATCGTCGGGGGCGCTGCGCGCCCCATCGCGACACGAGGCCGCTCCTACAGGGATTTACACGGGCTTGACCCGCTCCGATGGCCGTCGCGCACCGGCCACCAGTTTCTCTATCGCCTTGCTCGCCGCCACCATGCCAAAGGTGGCGGTCACCATCATCACCGCGCCAAAGCCGCCGGCACAATCCAGCCGCACGCCTTCGCCAACGAAGCTTTTCTGCAGGCACACGCTGCCATCGCCTTTGGGGTAACGCAGCTGCTCACTGGAAAACACACACGGCACGCCATAGTTGCGGCTGACATTGCGCGAGAAGTTGTAGTCACGCCGCAACGTGGAGCGGACCCGCGAGGCCAGCGGATCGTTGAAGGTCTTGTTGAGGTCGGCGATCTGGATCTGCGTGGGGTCGATCTGCCCGCCGGCCCCCCCGGTGGTGACGATGGCGATCTTGCGCCGGCGGCACCAGGCGATCAGCGCGGCCTTGGCCATGACGCTGTCGATGCAGTCGATCACGCAGTCCAGGTGTTCGGTGATGTACTCGACCATGGTGTCGCGGGTGACGAAATCGGCGACTGCATGCACCGTGCAGGCCGGGTTGATCGCCCGCAGGCGCTCGGCCATGACCTCGACCTTGGGGCGCCCCACCTGCCCTTCCAGGGCGTGGGCCTGGCGGTTGGTGTTGCTGACGCAGACATCGTCCAGGTCGAACAGGGTGATTTCGCCCACGCCACTGCGCGCCAGCGCTTCGGCCACCCACGAACCCACCCCGCCAATCCCGACCACCGCCACATGGGCCTGGCCCAGGCGTTGCAGGCCTTGATCGCCGTACAGCCGGGCAACGCCGGCGAAGCGTGGATCTTCTGTACTCATGTTCATACCCTAAAAAACCGGCGCGCATTATATGCCAGCGAGCCCAAGGCCTGCACCGTTAGGAAATGGACTACTAACCCTGCTTTAATGTCCTATCACTTCGACAGAAATGGACGACAATGTCTTCACGTAAATTCGGCCTGAACCTGGTTGTGGTGCTGGCCATCGCTGCGTTGTTCACCGGCTTCTGGGCGCTGATCAATCGCCCGGTTTCCGCGCCCGCCTGGCCAGAACAAATCTCTGGCTTCTCGTATTCGCCGTTCCGCCTGGGTGAAAGCCCGCAAAAGGGCCAGTACCCCAGTGACGAAGAAATGCGTCAAGACCTGGAACAACTGAGCAAACTGACCGACAGCATCCGCATTTACACCGTGGAAGGCACCCAGGCAGACATCCCACGGCTGGCCGAGGAGTTCGGCCTGCGGGTGACACTGGGCATCTGGATCAGCCCCGACCTCGAACGCAACGAGCGGGAAATTGCCACCGCCATCGAGTTGGCCAATACCTCGCGCAGCGTGGTGCGCGTAGTGGTGGGTAACGAGGCGCTGTTCCGCGAAGAAGTGACACCGGAAAACCTCATCAAGTACTTGGACAGGGTGCGTGCCGCGGTCAAGGTCCCGGTAACCACCAGTGAGCAATGGCATATCTGGAAGGAACACCCGGAGCTGGCCAGGCACGTCGACCTGATTGCCGCGCACATCCTGCCTTACTGGGAATTCGTGCCGATGAAAGACTCGGTGGAGTTCGTGCTCGACCGTGCCCGCGAGCTGAAGCAGCAGTTCCCGCGCAAGCCGCTGTTGCTGTCGGAGGTCGGCTGGCCGAGCAATGGCCGCATGCGCGGGGGTGCCGATGCCACCCAGGCCGATCAGGCCATCTACCTGCGCACCTTGGTCAACACGCTCAACCGCCGTGGCTACAACTATTTTGTCATCGAAGCCTATGACCAGCCTTGGAAGGCCAGTGACGAAGGCTCGGTAGGCGCTTACTGGGGCGTTTACAACGCGGAGCGCCAGCAGAAGTTCAACTTCGAGGGGCCCGTGGTGGCGATTCCGCAGTGGCGCGCCCTGGCGGTCGCGTCGGTGGTGCTGGCCATGATCGCGCTGATGGTGCTGTTCATCGACGGCTCGGCCTTGCGCCAACGCGGCCGGACCTTCCTGACGTTCATCACCTTCCTGTGCGGGTCGGTGCTGGTGTGGATCGCCTACGACTACAGCCAGCAATACAGCACCTGGTTCAGCCTGACCGTCGGCGTGTTGCTGGCGCTCGGCGCATTGGGGGTGTTCATCGTGCTGCTCACCGAAGCGCATGAACTGGCCGAGGCGGTGTGGATCCACAAGCGCCGCCGCGAGTTCCTGCCGGTACAGGCCGACAGCGCCTACCGGCCCAAGGTGTCGGTGCATGTACCGTGCTACAACGAGCCGCCAGAAATGGTCAAGCAGACCCTCGACGCCCTGGCCGCGCTGGATTACCCCGATTATGAAGTGCTGGTGATCGACAACAACACCAAGGACCCGGCCGTGTGGGAACCGCTCAAGGCCCATTGCGAAAAGCTCGGCGAACGGTTCAAGTTCTTCCACGTCGCGCCCTTGGCTGGCTTCAAGGGTGGCGCGCTGAACTACCTGATCCCGCACACCGCGCCAGACGCCGAAGTGATCGCGGTGATCGACTCGGACTACTGCGTCGACCGCAACTGGCTCAAGCACATGGTGCCGCACTTCGCCGACCCGAAAATTGCCGTGGTGCAGTCGCCGCAGGACTACCGCGACCAACACGAAAGTGCATTCAAGAAGCTGTGCTACAGCGAATACAAGGGCTTCTTCCACATCGGCATGGTCACCCGCAACGACCGTGACGCGATCATCCAGCATGGCACCATGACCATGACCCGGCGCAGGGTGCTGCAAGAACTGGGCTGGGCCGAGTGGTGTATCTGCGAGGACGCCGAACTGGGCCTGCGTGTGTTCGAAAAGGGCCTGTCGGCCGCTTATGCCCACAACAGTTATGGCCAGGGCTTGATGCCCGACACGTTCATCGATTTCAAGAAACAGCGCTTCCGCTGGGCATACGGTGCCATCCAGATCATCAAGCACCACGCCGGCGCCCTGCTGCGCGGCACGGGTAGCCAGCTGACGCGCGGCCAGCGCTACCACTTCCTGGCCGGCTGGCTGCCCTGGATCGCCGATGGCATGAACATTTTCTTCACCATCGGGGCGCTGCTGTGGTCGGCCGCGATGATCATCGTGCCGCACCGGGTCGACCCGCCACTGATGATTTTCGCCATCCCGCCGCTGGCGCTGTTCTTCTTCAAGGTCGGCAAGATCCTGTTCCTCTACCGGCGTGCGGTGGGGGTGAACATGAAGGATGCCTTCGCGGCGGCGCTGGCGGGGCTGGCGCTGTCGCATACCATCGCCAAAGCGGTGCTGTACGGGTTCTTCACCAGCAGCATGCCGTTCATCCGCACGCCAAAGCATGCCGACAGCCATGGTTTGCTGGTGGCGATTGCCGAGGCGCGCGAGGAACTGTTCATCATGCTGCTGTTGTGGGGCGCAGCGCTGGGTATCTACCTGGTGCAGGGGCTGCCGAGCTCGGACATGCGCTTCTGGATGGCCATGCTGCTGGTGCAGTCGTTGCCGTACGTGGCGGCACTCGTGATGGCGCTGCTGTCGTCGCTGCCCAAGCCTGCGCACAAGGCTGCCGAGGCGCAACAGGCTTGAGATGTTGGGGGCGCTTGGCGCCCCTTTCGCGACTGGTTTGCTATAAGATAACGCCCCTCAGATTTCCCCGCCTTGCCTTGCCCCGGAGTTCCCCATGACGGCCCCTGCCGAGCTCTCGCCTACCCTTCAACTGGCCTGCGACCTGATCCGTCGCCCCTCCGTCACCCCCGTCGACGCCGATTGCCAGGCGCAAATGATGAACCGCCTCGGCGCCGTGGGCTTCCAGCTCGAGCCGATGCGCATCGAAGACGTCGACAATTTCTGGGCGACCCATGGCCAGCAGGAAGGCCCGGTACTGTGCTTCGCCGGCCACACCGACGTGGTGCCCACCGGCCCGGTGCAGCAATGGCAATATGAACCGTTCGATGCGCTGATCGACGCCGACGGCATGCTCTGCGGCCGCGGCGCAGCCGACATGAAAGGCAGCCTGGCCTGCATGGTGGTTGCCAGCGAACGCTTCGTGCAGGATTACCCCGACCACCGCGGCAAGGTCGCCTTCCTGATCACCAGCGATGAGGAAGGCCCGGCCCACTACGGCACCAAGGCTGTGGTCGAACGCCTCAAAGCACGTAACCAGCGCCTGGACTGGTGCATCGTCGGCGAACCGTCCAGCACCACCCTGCTGGGTGACGTGGTCAAGAACGGCCGCCGTGGCTCGCTGGGCGCCAAGCTGACCGTGCGCGGCAAACAGGGCCATGTGGCCTACCCGCACCTGGCGCGCAACCCCATTCACCTGGCCGCACCGGCCCTGGCGGAGCTGGCAGCCGAGCACTGGGACGAAGGCAATGCATTCTTCCCGCCGACCAGCTTCCAGATCTCCAACCTCAACTCCGGCACCGGTGCCACCAATGTGGTCCCGGGCGAGCTGACTGCGCTGTTCAATTTCCGGTTCTCCACCGAGTCCACCGTCGAAGGCCTGCAGGCGCGGGTGTCGGCGATCCTCGACAAGCACGAACTGGACTGGTCGATCGACTGGGCGCTGTCAGGCCTGCCGTTCCTCACCGAGCCGGGCGAGCTGCTGGGTGCCATTTCGGCCAGCATCAAAGGTGTCACCGGCCGCGACACCCAACCGTCGACCAGCGGCGGCACGTCCGATGGCCGCTTCATCGCCACCCTGGGCACCCAGGTGGTCGAGCTGGGCCCGGTCAACGCCACCATCCACCAGGTGGACGAGCGGATTCTGGCCAGCGACCTCGACCTGCTGACAGAAATCTACTACCAGACCCTGGTCCGGTTGCTCGCCTGATGCTTGCCTGCCCCCTTTGCCAGGCGCCGCTGGCGCAAGTCGACAACGGCGTGGCCTGCCCGGCAGGCCACCGCTTCGACCGGGCCCGCCAGGGCTACCTGAACCTGCTGCCGGTGCAGCACAAGAACAGCCGTGACCCGGGTGACAACCAGGCCATGGTCGAGGCGCGTCGCGACTTTCTCGACGGCGGCCACTACGCGCCGGTGGCCCAGCGCCTGGCCGAACTGGCCGCCGAGCGCCAGCCCGGTGCCTGGCTGGACATTGGCTGCGGCGAGGGTTACTACACCGCGCAGTTGGCCCAGGCCCTGCCCGCGGCCGACGGTTACGCCCTGGATATCTCCCGCGAGGCGGTCAAGCGTGCCTGCCGCCGCGCACCGGCTGTCACCTGGATGGTCGCCAGCATGGCCCGCGTGCCGCTGGCCGATGCCAGCTGCCAGTTCATCGCCAGCGTATTCAGCCCGCTGGACTGGGCCGAAGCCAAACGCCTGCTCAGCCCCGGCGGTGGCCTGATGCGGGTAGGCCCGACCAGCGGCCACCTGATGGAACTGCGTGAAGTGCTCTACGATGAAGTACGCCCTTACGCCGACGACAAGCACCTGGCCCTGGTCCCCGAGGGCATGGTCCATGCCCACAGCGAAACCCTGGCGTTGCGCCTGAGCCTGGCAGCCCCCAAGGCCCGCGCCGACCTGCTGGCCATGACCCCACACGGCTGGCGCGCCAGCGCCGAAAAACGTGCACGGGTAATCGACCAGCCCGAGCCGTTCGAGGTAACGGTTTCCATGCGTTATGACTATTTTGTGCGCCAAGACTGAGCACACCCGGAGCCCTTATGCGCCAACCTGATATCGAGATCTACCTGAAGGACGCCGACGTCGACCACAAACAGATTGCCGGGTGGCTTGCCCAGGCGATCGGCCCGTGCAGCGAATGGAAGCAGAAAGGCCAGACCTTCAAATGCCAGGCCGGTAACATTCCGGTCACTTGGTTACCGAAGGCTGTAGGGAAATGGAACAGCCTGTACCTGGAAAGCGACCAGACCCCCTGGGCCGACGATATTGCCTGCGCCCGCGCTGCATTCGCCGCACTGGGGGTGGAAGTACGCTGCGCACCGGGTGGCTGGGTCGAGGAAGACGGCGAGGAGGATGCCGACCGCTGGGTCCGCATCAGCGCCGACGGCGAAGAGGAAATCACCTGGCGTACGTCTTGAGCTTGAAGCTTCAAGCTGCAAGTTTCAAGAAGGCTCGCATCAGGCTGCAAGTACACGGTCACTTGCAGCTTGAAGCTTATAGCTTAAGGCTCAGAGGCCTACCACGTCTTCGGCTTGCAGGCCTTTCTGGCCCTGCACGCAGGCGTATTCCACCCGCTGCCCTTCAACCAGGGTACGATGCCCCTCACCGCGAATCGCCCGATAGTGGACGAATACATCCGCACCACCTTCGCGCTGAATGAAGCCATAACCCTTGGCATCGTTGAACCACTTTACATTCCCAGTTTCACGAGACGACATCTGTACTACTCCGGTTTTTTATTGTGAAGATCGCCGTGCAGGCATGGGCGTACCTGCCCCGTGCCAACGCCGCTTGCCGAAATAACCTGCAAGTGGCAGGCCGAGTATATGCCACAGCACAAAAAAAATTGATGACGGTCCCGCTGTTGGCCGATTTTTGCTGAACTTACGCACATACGGCAGACTAATTAACTGGATACTCACCTGAACATCACACCCAGGGCACACACCCCATGACCCGTTCCCCCCTGCGCCGCCTGATTTTCGGCGCCCTGCGTCGCCTGTTGTACCTGTGGGTGCGCTCCGAAACCATCAACCAGTCGGCCATGTCGTTGAACCTGGACCGCAGCCGGCCAGTGATCTACGCCTTGCCTACCCCGGCGCTCACCGACCTGGTCGTACTCGACCACGAGTGCACCAAGGCAGGGCTGCCGCGCCCGGTGCTGCCGGTAACGGTCGGTCCGCTGCAGGAACCCGCTGCGTTCTTCTACCTGACCCCCGACCCCGACTGGCTGGGCCGCCAGGACAAGCGTGGCGCCCCGCCCACCCTCGAGCGCCTGGTAGCTGCCGTTACCCAGCATGCCGAGGAAGATGCGCAGATCATTCCAGTCAGCGTGTTCTGGGGCCAGACCCCGGCCAGCGAGTCCAGCCCGTGGAAACTGCTGTTTGCCGACAGTTGGGCAGTGACCGGGCGTTTGCGGCGGCTGCTGACCGTACTGATACTCGGGCGCAAGACCCGCGTGCAGTTCTCTGCCCCCATCCACCTGCGCGAACTGGTGCAGCACAACAAAGGCCACGAACGCACCGTGCGCATGGCCCAGCGCCTGATGCGCGTGCATTTTCGCAACCTCAAGACCGCGGTCATCGGCCCCGACCTTTCGCACCGCCGCAACCTGGTCAAGGGGCTGGTTCATGCACCGCTGGTGCGCCAGGCCATCGCCGAGGAGGCGCAGCGCGAAAACCTGCCGCTGGCCAAGGCCGAAGCCCAGGCCTTGCGCTACGGCAACGAGATTGCCTCTGACTACACCTACACTGCCATCCGCTTCCTGGAGGTGGTGCTCAGCTGGTTCTGGAACAAGATCTACGACGGCATCAAGGTCAACCACATCGAGCAGGTGCAGGGCATCGCGCCCGGCCACGAAGTGATCTACGTGCCCTGCCACCGCAGCCATATCGACTACCTGCTGCTGTCGTACCTGCTGTTCCGCAACGGCCTCACGCCACCCCACGTGGCCGCGGGCATCAACCTCAACATGCCGGTGGTCGGCAACCTGCTGCGCCGTGGCGGGGCGTTCTTCATGCGCCGCACCTTCAAGGGCAACCCCCTGTATACCGCGGTATTCAACGAATACCTGCACACCCTGTTCACCAAGGGGTTCCCGGTGGAGTACTTCGTCGAAGGCGGCCGTTCCCGTACCGGGCGCATGCTGCAACCGCGCACCGGGATGCTGGCCATTACCCTGCGCAGCTTCCTGCGTTCGTCGCGCACGCCCATCGTGTTCGTGCCGGTCTACATCGGCTATGAACGCGTGCTAGAAGGCCGCACCTACCTGGGCGAGCTGCGCGGTGCCAGCAAGAAGAAAGAGTCGGTATTCGATATCTTCAAGGTGTTCGGCGCGCTGAGGCAGCGCTTTGGCCAGGTGTCGGTCAACTTTGGCGAGCCGATCCGCCTGGCCGGCTTCCTCGACGAGCAACAACCCGGCTGGCGTGAGCAGGAGCATGGCCCGCAATACCGCCCGGATTGGCTCAATGCCACTACCCATCGCCTGGGTGAGACCGTGGCCCGCCACCTCAACGAGGCGGCGGCCATCAACCCGGTCAACCTGGTGGCCATGGCATTGCTATCCACCAGCCGCCTGGCCCTGGATGAACGCGCCCTGGTCCGCGTGCTCGACCTGTACCTGGCCCTGCTGCGCCAGGTGCCCTACTCGCCGCACATCACCCTGCCCGAGGGTGACGGCCAGGCCTTGATCCAACACGTGCGCGGCATGAACCTGGTCGCCGAGCAGAAGGACGCCCTGGGCCGCATCCTGTACCTGGATGAAGGCAATGCGGTGCTGATGACCTACTACCGCAACAACGTGCTGCACATCTTCGCCCTGCCGGCGCTGCTGGCCAGCTTCTTCCTCAGCAGCTCGCGCATGAGCCGCGAACTGTTGGGGCAGTATGTGCACGCGCTGTACCCGTATTTGCAGGCCGAACTGTTCCTGCGCTGGGCGCCGCAGCAATTGGACGACGTTATCGACCAGTGGCTGGCGGCGCTGGTCGAGCAAGGCCTGCTGCGCCAGGACAACGACATCTATGTGCGCCCGCCGCCCAGCTCGCGGCAGTTCGTGCTGCTGACCCTGCTGGCCCGCACAATCACCCAGACGCTGCAGCGTTTCTACATGGCCACATCCCTGCTGCTCAACAGTGGGCAGAACAGCCTCAGCGCCGAAGCGCTGGAAGACCTGTGCGTGATGATGGCCCAGCGCCTGTCGATCCTGCATGGCCTGAACGCCCCAGAGTTTTTCGACAAGACGCTGTTCCGCCACTTCATCCAGACCTTGCTCCAGCAAGGCGTGCTGCATGCCGATACCCAAGGCAAGCTGGGTTACCACGACAAGCTCGGCGAACTGGCCGAGGGCGTGGCCAAGCGCGTGCTGTCGGCCGAGCTGCGCCTGTCCATCCGCCAGGTGGCGCTGCATCGCGACGAGCCTTCAGAGGTGGTGCAAGGGTAGCTTTTCTGTCTGCCGCCAGGCCTTGAGAGGGGACAGCATCGCCGTGCTTTCCCCCTCTCAAGGAGCATCACCATGAACCAGATCAAATCGATCGACGTCGAAATCGTTTGTTCCAGCGACAACTACCTGCCAGCCTCCGCCCAGGTGCTACTGAGCCTGCTCGACGTGTCCCGTGCCGACGCGCCGGCCGTCAGCCAGGCCGAGCTGCGCCTTCAGTGCGCCGGTGTACTGCCGATCAAGCTGCAACTGGCCTGCGACCTCAGCCAGCTCGACCCGCGCGGTAGCTACGTGCTGGCCGTGCGCATCGAGCAGAACGGGCAACTGCAGTTCATCAACACCACCCATCACGCCGTAAACCCTCACACCTTGTCTGGCACCGAACGCGTGGTGGTCGATAACGTGGCGACGCCCCCGGTCGTGCTCCATGATTGATTAGGGAAAATCCGCTAAAGTCCCTGGGGTTGGCCACAAGCCGGCTCCAAGGACAACGGAGATTCCATGAAAAAGCTCTTTATGCTGTGTTGCGCATCCCTGCTCGCAGCCTGCTCCAGCCAAACCCCGCCCGCCCAGGCCAGCCTGGATGGCGAAGTCTTCTACCTGCAGCGCATTGCCCTGCCCCCGGCCGCCACCCTGAGCGTCGAACTGCAGGACGTGTCGTTGCTGGACGCCCCGGCAGTGACCCTGGCCCGCCAGGCCGGCCCGGTCAAAGGCAACGTGCCGCTGCAGTTCCACCTCACCTACGATCCGCGCCAGGTCAAACCCGGCCACCGCTATGCGCTGAGCGCGCGCATCGAGCTGGGCGGCAAACTGCTGTTCATCAATACCGAACACCATGGCGTGCTGCTCGACGGCTCCGACCCGCAACCCGTGCGCGTCAAGCTCGACCAGGTTCGCTGATACCCGTATTCATCTGTTTACAAGGAACGCTTCATGATCCGCACTTCCCTGCGCTTCACCATCCTGTGCGCCGGCCTGCTGCTGTCGGCCAGCGCGCTGGCCCTGTCGCTGGGCGACCTGAGCCAGAAGGACGCCACCGGCGGCCTGAAAGATGCCCTCACCCAAGGCGCGCAACTGGCGGTCAAGCAACTGAGCACCCCAGGCGGCTTCAGCAACAACCCGGACGTGCGTATCGAACTGCCGGGCAACCTGGGCAAGGCCGCCAAAGCGATGAAGATGTTCGGCAAGGGCGAACAGGTCGAAGCCCTGGAAGCCAGCATGAACAAGGCCGCCGAAAAGGCCGTGCCGCAGGCTCAGGCGATTCTGGTAGACGCCGTGAAGAACATGAGCGTGACCGACGCCAAGGGCATTCTCAGCGGCGGTGACGACTCCGCCACCCAGTACCTGAACAAGAGCAGCCGCGAGCAGATTCGGGCCAAGTTCCTGCCGGTCGTCAAGCAGGCCACCGACCAGGTTGGCGTGGCTCAGCAGTACAACGCCTTCGCCGCGCAGGCCAAAGGCCTGGGGCTGGTCAAGGATGACGCCAACATCGAGAACTACGTGACCGAGAAGGCGCTGGACGGCCTGTTCGAGATGATCGGCAAGCAAGAGCAGAACATTCGCCAGAACCCGGCCGCCGCAGCTACCAGCCTGGCCAAGAAGGTCTTCGGCACGCTCTGATAACGCGTGGTGCCACAGCAGCGGTCTGCGTGAACCCGCGCGGCCGCTGCCTCTGCGTCGTTTTGGCTGTACCGCCTTTCCCCGCTCCCTCGGCCAACAGCAAGGTGCAGGATGGCGGCTCTTTTCGACGAGGAGTTTCCGTTATGCCCTCCACCCCACATTTCCAGATCTTCATCGACTGCGAAAGCCAAGACCGGATAACACCGGACGCTTCGGCGAGTTACGTATTGGTCCTGAGTGAAAAACTGGAGGGCTTCGGCGCTGCCAAAGGCAGCTCCGTCCTGCAGCCCGTGCTTACCCTCGAGCAGCAAGGCGAACTGGCGCTGCCCCAGACCTTCAGTTTCATGATCGATGGGGCAACGCTCAAGGAAGGCCATGCTTACCAGGTGAGCCTGCGCTACCAGGCCACCAACGGTAGCCCGCACGGCAAGCGCCTGGCCTGGAAAGAGACTTTCGTCGCTCAGGACCAAGCCCGTATTGCACCTGCCGCCGTCAGCGGCCATGGCCCGTGCAAAGGCCGCACCAACAGCTGCCTGAGCTGGTAAGGGCCGGCGCCTTCAACACCCAGGGCGCAAGCTGCCTGCACGCTCGCGCCTGGGTCTTCAACGCTGCTTTACCCTGAACCAGGCCGCGTACAACGCCGGCAGGAACAACAACGTCAGCACAGTGGCCACGATCAGGCCACCCATGATCGCGACCGCCATCGGCCCGTAGAACACGCTACGCGACAGCGGGATCATGGCCAGCACCGCGGCCAGCGCGGTCAGCACGATCGGCCGGAAGCGCCGCACCGTGGCCTCGATGATCGCTTGCCAGCGGTCCATCCCTGCCGCAATGTCCTGCTCGATCTGGTCAACCAGAATCACCGAATTGCGCATGATCATCCCCGCCAGGGCAATGGTGCCGAGCATGGCGACAAAGCCGAACGGCTGGCGGAACACCAGCAGGAACAGGGTCACGCCGATCAACCCCAACGGCGCGGTCAGGAACACCATCAGCGTGCGTGAGAAGCTGCGCAGCTGGATCATCAGCAAGCTCAACACCACCACGATGAACAGCGGCATGCCAGCGTTCACCGATTTCTGCCCGCGTTCGGCATCTTCCACCGTGCCGCCCACTTCCAACAGGTAACCGTCGGGCAGCTTGGCGCGGATGCCCTGCAAGGATGGCAGAATCTGCTTCACCAGTGTCGCAGGTTGCGCCTTGTCGTAGATGTCTGCCCGCACGGTCACCGTCGGCAGGCGGTTACGGTGCCAGATGATGCCCTCCTCGAAGCCATACTCCAGGGTCGCGACCTGCGACAGCGCCACGCTCTGGCCGTTGTCGGTCGGCAACGCCAGGCTGCCCAGGTTGCCCAGCTCGCTGCGCTCCTGCAGCGTACCGCGCAGCAGTATCTCGATCAGCTCGTTGTCTTCGCGGTACTGGCTGGCGGTGGTGCCGGTCAGCGAACTTTGCAGGAAACTCGCCAGGTGCGCGGTGCTCACGCCCAGCGCACGGGCACGGTCCTGGTCGATGCTCAGAAACACCGCCTTGCTCGGTTCCTCCCAGTCCAGGTGCACATTCACCACATGCGGGTTCTCGCGTACCTTGGCCGCCACCTCACGGGCCAGTGCCCGCGCCTTCTCGATATGCTCGCCCGTGACGCGGAACTGCACCGGGTAACCCACGGGCGGGCCGTTTTCCAGGCGGGTGACCCGGGCGCGCAACTCGGGGAACTGCTGGTCCACCGTGGCGATCAGCCAGCTGCGCAGGCGCTCGCGGTCGTCCATCGACTTGGCCAGTACCACGAACTGGGCGAAGCTGGCGGCCGGCAGTTGCTGGTCCAGCGGCAGGTAGAAGCGCGGCGAACCGGTGCCCACGTAGGCCACATAGTTGTCGATGCCATCCTGCTGCGCGAGCAGCACCTCCATTTGCTTGACGCGCTCGGCGGTATTGGCCAGCGATGCACCTTCGGCCAGCTTCAGGTCGACCATCAGTTCCGGGCGCCCGGACGCCGGGAAGAACTGCTGGGGCACGAAGCGGAACAGCAGGAGGCTGCCGATGAAGGCCGCGATGGTCAGCAGGATCACCGTTTTGCGGCGCCGTACACACCACGCCACAACCCGCCGCACACGCTGGTAGAACGGCGTGGCATAAGGGTCTGGCGCCTGGCCATGACGGGCCGCGTGCAGCCGGGCCAGGTCGGGCAGCAGGCGCTCGCCCAGGTAAGGCACGAACACCACGGCGACCAGCCACGATGCCAGCAAGGCAATGGCCACCACCTGGAAGATCGAGCGGGTGTATTCGCCGGTGCTGGAGGCCGCCGTAGCGATGGGCAAAAAGCCCGCTGCGGTGATCAGGGTGCCGGTGAGCATCGGGAAGGCCGTGCTGCTCCAGGCGTAACTGGCCGCCTTGAGGCGGTCGTAGCCCTGCTCCATCTTGATCGCCATCATTTCCACGGCAATGATCGCATCGTCTACCAGCAAGCCCAGGGCCAGTACCAGCGCCCCCAGCGAAATCTTGTGCAGGCCGATGCCAAAGTAATGCATGGCCGCGAAGGTCATGGCCAGCACCAGGGGGATGGCCAGCGCCACCACCAGGCCGGTCCGCAGGCCCAGGGAGAAGAAGCTGACCAGCAGCACGATGACCAGCGCCTCGGCCAGCACCTGCACGAACTCGCCCACACCGGCCTTGACCGCCGCGGGCTGGTCCGAGACCTTGCGCAACTCCATGCCGGCCGGCAGGTTGTGCGCCAGGCGTTCGAACTCGCTTTCCAGCGCCTTGCCCAGCACCAGGATGTCGCCGCCATCCTTCATCGACACCGCCAGGCCAATGGCCTCTTCGCCCATGAAGCGCATGCGCGGTGCGGGTGGGTCATTGAAGCCACGGTACACTTCGGCGACATCGCCAATGCGGAAGGTGCGGTCGCCCACCCGAATCGGGAACTGGCGAATCTGCTCGACGCTGTCGAAGCGACCACTTACCCGCAGTTGCAGGCGCTCGCTGGGGGTTTCGAAGAAGCCGGCGGTGCTGACCGCATTCTGTTCGCGCAGGGCGTTCTGCACCGCTTGCAGCGGCACCCCCAGGGTAGCCAGCTTGAGGTTGGACAGTTCGATCCAGACTTTCTCGTCCTGCAAGCCGATCAGCTCGACCTTGCCCACGTCCTTGACCCGCTGCAGCTGGATCTGGATCCGGTCGGCATAGTCCTTGAGCACGGCGTAGTCGAAGCCCTTGCCGGTCAGTGCATAGATATTGCCGAAGGTAGTGCCGAATTCGTCGTTGAAGAAGGGGCCCTGGATTTCCGGCGGCAAGGTATGGCGAATGTCCGCGACCTTCTTGCGGATCTGATACCACAGCTCGGGAATGTCCTTGGAGTGCAGCGAGTCGCGGGCCATGAACGTGACCTGCGATTCGCCAGGCCGGGAAAACGAGACAATCCGCTCGTACTCACCGGTTTCCATCAGCTTTTTCTCGATGCGCTCGGTTACCTGGCGCGCCACTTCCTCGGCCGTGGCACCGGGCCACAGGGTACGAATGACCATGGCCTTGAAGGTGAACGGCGGGTCTTCGCTCTGGCCCAGCTTGGTGTAGGACATGGCGCCAATGGCCGCCAGCAGGATCATCAGGAACAGGACGATCTGGCGGTTGCGCAGCGCCCAGGCAGAAAGGTTGAAACCCATCGGGACTTACTCCTTGGCCGTCAGGTTCACTACGCGGTTGCTGCGGTCGACGGGGCGTACCTGCTGCCCCTCACGCAATACATGGCCACCGGCGGCCACCACCCAGTCATCGGCGGCCAGCCCATCGAGCACGGGCACGCTATCGTTGCCGTACGCACCCAGGCGCACCACGGCCCGCTCCAGGCGGCTGTCCTTGTTCACCCGCCAGACATAGGCCTGGCCGTCTTCGGCGGTGACCGCCGACAGCGGTACAGACAATGGGATCAGGCCTTCGGTAGCAATGAATACCCGGGCGCTCTGGCCCAGTTCGGCCGGGGCAGCCGACGTGGTGAAGGCGATGCGGGCGGCGAAGGTGCGCGAGCGCGGATCGGCCGCGGGTGACAGCTCGCGGATGCGCCCCTGGAAGCGCGCCTGCGGGTGCGACCACAGCTCCACACTCACCGGTTGGCCGATGGCGACCCGGGCGAACTGCTGCTCTGGCAGGGCGATGGCCACCTCGCGCTCACCATCGGCGGCGAGGGTGAAGGCGGTTTGCCCAGCGGCAACCACCTGGCCCACTTCCACGTGGCGCTTGGCAATCACCCCGGCCTGGGGCGCACGCAATACGGCATAGGCTGCCTGGTTCCCGGCCACGTCGAACTGCGCCTTGGCCTGCTTCAGGCGGGCCAGGCCGGCACGGTAGAGGTTTTCGGCATTGTCATATTGAGAATGGCTGACCATTTGCCGGTCCAGCAGCTTCTGGTAGCGATCACGCTCGGTGCGCACCAGTGCCAGGTTGGCTTCGGCGGCGGCCAGTTGTGCGCGGTTAGCTTCCAGTTGCAGGCGTACGTCCTGCGGGTCCAGCTCGGCCAGCGGCTGCTCGGCCTTGACCCGCTGCCCTTCTTCGACCAGCCGCTTGCTGACCTTGCCGGCAATACGGAACGCCAGTTCCGGCTCGAAGCGCGCACGCACCTCACCGGGGTAACTGGCGGCCCCCGCTTCGGCTGGCTGCGGCTGCACCACCAACGCCGGGCGCGGGGCGGCGGGGGCGGCGGCTT